>JAEYYP010000143.1 GCA_023428425.1 Pseudomonadota bacterium | reverse complement strand
CTTTGACGAGGGGCGCGTGGGTGTCCAGTTGGGCGAACAGGACGAGGTCATGGTTACGAACGACGTCGATACGCTGCGCCGCAAGGTACGGCAGGTGACTGAAGGGACGGAGCGGACGACGCGCCGTTCGCCCCGCCACGTCCTCGGTTTCAGCATCAGTGCCGCTTTCCACGAAATCACGCCGGTGCGGCAGGCGAAGAGGATCAGTATGCGTGCGACTGGAGCCAGGGGGCTCGTGTACATGTCGATGGTGGCGCTCGGGCTCGCTGGCTTCGGCCAGCCGGCCATGGCGCAGACTGCTGGAGTGCTTCCTTCGGCGGCGCCGGAAACGGCTGCCGATGCGGCGCTGGCCATGGCCAACTCTCTCGATGGCGCCGGCGGCGGCATCTCCTCGCGCGACCTGATCAGCGCCCTCGAGGATGCGGCGCTCGCCGGCCAGCCAATGGCGCTCTACCAGCTTGGCCTGATGTATGAGAGCGGCGAAGGCGTCGCCCGCGATCCGGTCAAGGCGTTCGGCTATTTCAGCCAGATCGCCGACGAGCACGCAGACACCGCACCCCGCGGCGTCGAGGCGGACATCGTGGCGCAGAGCTTCCTCAAGGTTGGCGAGTACTACCGTACAGGCCTGCCGGAGGCCGGCATCCCGAAGAATGAGTCCTACTCCAACAAGCTCATCATGCATGCGGCGTCCTACTTTGGCGACGCGGACGCGCAGTTCAAGGTCGGCGAGATGTATCTCGACGAGAAGGAACTGGGCGACAGCCCGCTGCAAAGCGCACGCTGGCTGAACCTCGCGGCTCGCAAGGGCCATGCCGGGGCGCAGGCCAAGCTTGGTGCCATGCTGTTCAACGGCGACGGCATCGCTGCCGACCAGATCGAGGGCCTCATGTGGCTCACGGTCGCGTCGCGTCGCTCCGTCGGCACTGCCGACGAGAGCTGGATCAACGACCTGCTCAACGACGCCACCTCGCTTGCGACGCCCGATGACCGCAAGCGGGCGACCGAGATGGCCGACTCGCTGGGCGTCCGCTTCGGCGGACTCTAGAAGGTCAGCCCGTCTGCCTTGAAGCGCTCCAGGACGTAGGCGGCACCCTGTTGGGTCAGGTGCCCATAGTCCCGCTGCATCGGCGCGCCATCGGGCGCGAGTTGCCGGCACGTACCATTGCTGCAAATTGCATCGAGCGGGTCGTAGTATTCGGCACCCGCAGCTCGAGCGGCCTCCTCGATGGTCTCGTTGAGCGTTCGCAGGGCCGGTGTTCTCGGGGGCTCACCGCTCAGGTCGACCGGTGCTCGCAGCAGTTCATCGGAAAGCAGCAGGTTCGGCAGGGCGGCCGAATACTCGACGGTCTGCCCGAAGACGATCACACGGTCAGCAAAACGCTTGAGGTACTCCACGCTCTCGGCGATCTGGTCGGATTCGCCATTGCGCCAGCGGGCCGAGAGAATGATGGCCTTGAAGCGGGCGCCGGGAATGATGTCGCGATAGACGGCCTGAACATTCCTGATGCAAGCCGAGGCGCCCTCCGGACGGAGGACCGGCCGACATCCGCTGTTCGTCGCCAGATTGAGGTACTCGGTCGGGAATATCTCTGCGAAGCCGCGCATGAAATGGCGCGCATGGCTATCGCCGAACAGGAACACGGCCTCGCGCCCCTGTGAACTGCCCGCACATGGGTCCGGCAAGTTGAGATTGCAGAGATTCGACGGCATAGCTTGCGAACTGCCGATGAAGCTGGCGATGTACTGGCCACGTTCCGATAGCCTGCCCGGAATGCCAGAAGTGGCAAGAGCGCCGACGCCGGCCACAAGGACGACGGTGGTCGCCGCAGCGAGACTCCTCCACCCGAATCGCCGCGTTCGAAACGGCTGCTCCACGAACGTCCAGCTGAGCGCCGCGGTGACGATGGCGGCGAGCAGGATCGCGAACCCTACCGGCTCTGGGATGGCGCCTCCGTGGAAGTAGTGGCGGGTGAAGACCAGGAACGGCCAGTGCCAGAGGTAGGGGGAATAGGATATCCGCCCAATCCAGACCAGCGGCGGTAGCGCGAGCAGCCTCCCGGCCACGCTGTCGTGCGCCGCTGGCAGAACAACGAGGGCAGCGCCCAGGCACGGCAACAAAGCCGTCACCCCGGGAAAACTCGTCTCGTCGGAATAGAGAAGAACGGCGGCCGCGATCATCGCCAGGCCAACAATGGGCGCGCCTTCTGTCAACCCCCGACCTCTGACTTGCGGCAGGTAGGTCAGCGCCGCGCCGAGGCCCAATTCCCACGCCCTGGTGAACGGCACGTAGAAGGAAACGTCGGGGTAGTTTTCGACGATGACCTGCGCCACTGCCAGCATGGCCAGCAGCGCGCCACAGCCGAGCCACGCGGCCGCCGTCCGCGGCAATCGCAGCCACCTGTGCAGCAAGAGCAACGCCAGCGGCCAGACGAGATAGAACTGCTCTTCGACGCCCAGCGACCATGTGTGGAGGAGCGGCAACAGGCTGGCACTCTGGTCGAAATACCCTGTCTTGAGGGCGAAGTAGATGTTCGAAACGCCCAGCAGGGCCGTCACGACCTGGGTGCCCAGCGCCTCGAAGTCCGGGGGCAGCAGCAGGAACCATCCGGCGGCGAGGCTTGCCAGGCACACAATGACCAGGGCCGGCAGGATGCGCCGGGCGCGCCGGGCATAGAAGCGTCGGAACGAGAACGTCCCGTTGCGCAATTCGCCCCGCACGATCCCGGTGATGAGATATCCGCTGATGACGAAGAACACGTCGACGCCGACAAAGCCGCCGGCCGGGCCGATGCCCAGGTGGCCGAGAACCACAAGCAAGACTGCTATGGCGCGCAGGCCATCGATATCGGCGCGATAGCCGGGATTGCCCATACAGTATTACTTCCGGATTCGTCGCCGCTCGCCGAGACGCCAATAGGAGATAGCCGAGCCGGGCGAGGCCATCAATCGGCCGCACCGGCTGCGCGGTCGTCTGGCTCGGCCGCACCGGCCCGTTCAGCTCCCATTCAACCGCATTGCTTCATGACGGGGTCAACCTCGTAGTGGAGTTCTGCCATGCGTCTGCCGATCATCCTGATGCTGCTCACTGTCGTGCTGCTGCCGGCCGACCTTCGTGGCCTCGCGGCGCACGTCCAGTCGGGCGTCGAAACGACGCAGGCCACGCTGACCAGGTTCCTCGACCGCAATCACGACGTGAAGGTTGCCGAGGCGGTGCCGAAACTCGTGATCGGCGGGACGACCTCGCGCGTCAAGTAGCGTCAGAACGCGAACACGCCCTCGACCGGCACGTGATCGCTCGGCTTGTCCCAACCGCGCACCTCGGTATGGACGATCACGTCCTCCAGTCGATCCGCGGCCTGCGGCGACAGCAGCAGGTGATCGATGCGGATGCCGTCCTTGCGTTCCCAGCCAAAGGTGCGGAAATCCCAGAACGTCAGCGCCGGTTCGTCCGAGATGGCGCGCTGCGCGTCGGTGAGGCCCAGGTTGAGCAGGGCTCGCCACTTCTCGGCGCTTTCCGGCCTGAACGCTGCGTCGCCGATCCACTTCTCCGGGAATGTCGCGTCGAGGTTGGTGGGGATGATGTTGAAGTCGCCGAGCAGGATGAACGGCTCCTCGTAGGTTAGGCGCTCCTCGACGAAGGCATTGAGCCGGTCCATCCAGCCGAGCTTGTAGGTGAACTTGTCGGTACCGACCGGATTGCCGTTGGGCAGGTAGATGCAGCACACCCGCACCACGCCGCCCTCGACCGAAACGACACCCTCGATCAGCCGCGCCTGCTCGTCGGAGTCGTCGCCGGGCAGGCCCCGATGAACCTCGTCGAAGCGGTTCTTCGAGAGGAGTGCGACCCCGTTCCAGCTCTTCTGCCCGAAGGTCTCGACATTGTAGCCGAGCGCCTCGATCTCCATGCGCGGGAACGCATCATCGACCGACTTGATCTCCTGCAGGCAGACGATATCGGGCGAAGCTTCCTCAAGCCACTTGAGAAGAAGTCCGTGGCGAGCCTTGACGCCGTTGATGTTCCAGGTGGCGATGCGCATGAAAAGGCTCCCGATTCAATCGGGAGCCTAATGATCTCAGAGCGAGGCGTAAACTGCGTCGCGGACGTCTTCGCGGAAGGGGCCGTTGCAGCCCTCCGGCGCGGTGTTGGTCAGCACCGCGATCGACAGCTTGTTGGTGCGGTCGATGATCCAGTTGTGACCCCAGGCGCCGCCCCAATCGAGCGTGCCGACCGGGCAGGGGCTCCTCGCGGCCGCGGGATCGTCGATCATCGCACCCAGCACCGTGAAGCGCTTGCCGGCATCAGTTTCGCGGCGGGGCAGGGTGCCGATCTGGTTTGTGAAGGCCTCCTCGACGCTCGACGCCGCCAGGTGGCTGCCGCCGTTATAGACTTCCAGCATCTTCATCAC
>JAEYYP010000113.1 GCA_023428425.1 Pseudomonadota bacterium | reverse complement strand
GCCTTGTACTGGTCGCCGAAGGCGTGGCGGCCGACGATGATCGGCTGGGTCCAGCCCGGCACGAGGCGCGGCACGTTGCTCATGATGATCGGCTCGCGGAAGATCACGCCGCCGAGGATGTTGCGGATGGTGCCGTTGGGCGACTTCCACATCTTCTTGAGCTTGAACTCCTCGACCCGCTGCTCGTCGGGCGTGATGGTCGCGCACTTGATGCCGACGCCGTGCTTCTTGATGGCGTTGGCGGCATTGACGGTCACCTGGTCGTTGGTGGCGTCACGGTTCTGCACTGAGAGGTCGTAATACTCGATCTTTCGGTCGAGGTAGGGACGGATCAGCTTGTCCTTGATCGCCTGCCAGATGATGCGGGTCATCTCGTCGCCATCGAGGGCGACGACGGGGTTCTGGACTACGATCTTGGCCATTGCAGAAGCTCCTCGGAATTGTGCTGGGGCTCAATAGCATGAAATCGGCCGGACGGAAGCGGGGTGGCGTGCGTTCGGCACGTCACTTGACACCGTGTAACTACACGCCCATTTATCGCCCCATGGATGATGTCACGCAGTGCATGGTTTCGAACTCGCGGATGGCGGCGCGGGCGATCACGCGACGCTACGACGCCTACGCCCGGCCGTTCGGGGTCACCTCGACGCAGTTCTCGCTGCTGGGCGCGATCATTGCGGCGGGGGACCGAACGGTGACCGAACTGGCCGAGGAGCGTGGGTTCGAGCGCACGACGCTGGTCCGCAACCTAGACCGGCTGGAGAAGCTGGGGTTGATCGTCTCGGTCGCGGCCGAGCATGGCAACGGCAGGATTTGCCGGCTGACGGCGAAGGGCGAAGCGACCGTGCAGCAGCTGCTGCCGTTCTGGCGCAAGGCGCAGGCGGAGATCCGCGCCGAACTGGGTGCCGGGAAGTTCGACGAAACCGTCGCGGCGCTGAGACGCCTCGCCGCGCTGTAAAGAGACCTGATGCGGTGGGCCGCTCCGGCCGGTGCCGTGTAGATACACGAAACAATGGGGTTACCGATGCCTGCTGAAACGAGCCGCAACATTGATCCGATCGTCGTCACCGGCATGAGGGCGGTCAGTCCGCTCGGCACGGGGGTGGAGATCAACTGGGCGCGGCTCACGGCCGGCAAGAGCGGGCTGGTGCGCAACACGCGCTTCGACGTGAGTAACTACGGCGCAAAGATCGCCGGGCTGGTGCCGACCACCGAGACCGATCCGCAGGGGTTCGACCCGCTGGTGGCGATCGACCCCAAGGATATCAAGAAGATGGACCTCTTCATCCAGTATGGGCTGGTGGCGGCGCAGGAAGCGCTGCAGCAGTCGGGCTGGGTGGCAGATACCCCGGAGAAGCAGGCGGCAACGGCGACCATTATCGGCACGGGCGTCGGTGGCTCACCTGTCATGGCGGAGGCGGTCGAGACGATCATCGAAAAGGGGCCGCGGCGGCTGTCGCCGTTCACGGTGCCGGCTTTCCTCCCTAATCTCGCGGCGGGCTGGATTTCGATCAGGCACGGCTTCAAGGGGCCGATCGGCGCGCCGGTAACCGCCTGCGCCGCCTCGGGGCAGGCGATCGGCGACGGTATGCGGCTGATCCTCACCGGTGAGGCCGACGTCGCGGTGGTCGGCGGGGCAGAGGGCTCGATCGATCCGATCTCGGTGGGCGGGTTCGGCGCCGCCCGGGCGCTGTCGACGGCGTTCAACGACGACCCGGAGGCGGCGTCGCGGCCATTCGACCGCAGGCGCGACGGATTTGTGCTGGCCGAGGGCGCGGCGGTGCTGGTGATCGAGCGGCTGAGCCACGCAACGGCACGTGGAGCGAAGCCTCTCGCCATCCTCTCGGGCTACGGCACATCGGCCGATGCCTACCATCTCACCGCCGGCGAGCCGACCGGTGCCGGGGCGCAGGTGGCGATGCGCAATGCCCTGCGAATGGCCGGGGTATCCCCGGGGGAGATCGACTACATCAACGCCCACTCGACCTCGACCGGGGTCGGCGACGCGGCCGAACTGGCGGGCATCGGGGCGGTGTTCGAAAATCGGGGCAAGGACCTGGCGATCTCCTCCACCAAGTCGGCGACCGGTCACCTGATGGGCGCGGCGGGCGCCATCGAGTCGGTGTTCTCGATCCTCGCGATCCGCGACGGGGTTGTGCCGCCCACTCGCAACCTCGAGGATCCGGATGTCGGCGACCGCTTCGACCTGGTGCCGAAGGTGGCGAAGCTGAAGACGCTGCGCCACGTGCTGTCGAACTCTTTCGGGTTCGGCGGGGTCAACGCGTCGCTGGTGTTTTCCGCGGTTTAGGCGGCTTATCCGGCTTCAACGGCCGCTGGGCGACGGCGTGGGCGGCGAAGCGGAGCCAGTCCTCAAGGGCATCGTCGTCGTCGATCGCCTCGCCGTCCACCCAGAAGAAGCCCGACATGATCCGGCCGTTGTGCACCATCTCGGTGGTGCCCGGCCGGGCCTTCGCCGCCTCGTGGTGGTCCTTGCCGACCGACACCAGGATGCCGCCATCCTTCTTGCAGCCGACAAGGATGTGACCGTTGAGCAGGAAGGTGAGGCCGCCGAACATGTACTTCTCGGTGATACGTGGATCGTCACCGACCAGCATACGGACGCGCTCGGCGAGGTGGGTCATCGTCTCGGAGGTCGTCATGCGTGTCCTTCTTCGTCACGGTAGGTTTGCCAGCGGGGCAGGGCTGCGTCCATCAGGTCCCAGTTGCGGTGGCTGCGGGCGAAGATCAACTGGCTGGGCCTGAACCAGCCGGCACCTCCGCCCAGCAGGCCGACCGGAACCATGGTGATCGCCTCGGCCCGGCTGGACTGGCCGCCGAGGGGCGTACCGCAGTTCGGGCAGAAGGTGCGGGTGACGGTGGCGCCGGAGTTGGACGGGCGGGCAAAGCTGCGGGTTTGCCCGGTCACCGTCACGTCCGCGGTTCGGAACAGGGCGATGGCCGAGTGGCCGGTGCCCGTCGCCTTCTGGCAGTCCTCGCAGGCGCACAGCAGCATCGACAGCGCCCGGCCGTTGACGGCGACGGAAACTGCGCCGCAGGCACAACACGCCTCCGCTGCAACGAGGGGTCTTTCCGGTTCGGCCATGGCGCGAAGCTGACACCAAGCGGAAACGATCGGCAAGGCCAATGCTTGATCCCGTGCGGCCCGACCAGTATTCGAAGCCATGGCCTTCGAACCGCGCTATCCGATCGAGACCGAGCGCCTGCGCCTCCGCCCGTTCACGCGCGGCGATGCCGATGCCGTATTCGCCTATCGCCAGCGCGAGGACGTGGCGCAGTACCTGTTCGACGGGCCGATGACGCACGAGACCGCCACCGAGGTGGTGGGGCTGCGGGCCGGGCAGTTCATGCTCACGGCCGAGGGCGACAAGATGTTCCTCGCCGTCGAGGTGCGCGAGACGCACGCGATGATCGGCGAGGTGTCGCTGATCTGGCGCGACGCGGCCAACCGCCAGGGCGAGATCGGCTATATCTTCAACCCGGCGCATCACGGTCGCGGTTATGCCACCGAGGCGGCCCGGGTGCTCCTCGATCTCGGGTTCGGGGAGTTGGGGCTGCACCGGATCTACGCGCGCTGCGCGGCGGCCAACACGGCCTCGTGGCGCGTGATGGAGCGGCTCGGCATGCGACGCGAGGCGCATCTGCGCGAGAACATGTTCGTCAAGGGCGTGTGGGACGAGGAACTGATCTACGCCCTGCTCGAGGATGAATGGCGGGCGCGTTCGCGCTGAGGCTAAGTGCTGGAAAGGTCAAGCGGATTTTTCAGCGGTCAGCCGGATTCAGCACGTTATTTCAACGCACAAGCCGGAACCGGTGCGGTCTGGCGAAGTTGAAGCTGGGTTGAGGCTGCCCGGCGGAGATGTTTTCATGATGAGCCATATTGACCTTCCCCTCGAAACCGAACGCCTGTCGCTGCGCGGGTTCGAGCGCACCGATATTGACGACCTCGCGGTGTTCTATGGACTGCCGGAAGCTCAGCGCTACCTGGAACACAAGGCGCGCGACCGGGCGGACATCAAGGCCGCCCTCGAGGCCATGCGCCTGCAGACCCGGCTCACGCGCCCGGGCGATAGGCTGGCGCTGGCGGTCGAGCGCAAGTCGGACGAGCGGCTGGTCGGCTATGTGTCGCTGACATGGACGGACGCCACCGCCTCGCAGGCCGAACTGCGCTTCTTCTTCGACCCGGAGGTCCGCCGCCAGAACTACGGTGCCGAAAGCGTCCGCAAGTTGCTCGACCTCGGGTTCGATGAGTTCGGCTTCCACCGGGTGTTCGCCCGCTGCGGCGGCAAGAGCCAGGGATCGGCGAAGCTGCTCAAGGACCTCGGTATGCGGCTCGAGGCCCACTACCGCGAGCATGCGCTGTTCCAGGGCGAGTGGGACGAGGAACTGCATTTCGCCATCCTCGACCGTGAATGGAAGCGCGGCAGCAAAGTGAAGGAACTGCACCGGCACATGGTCGCCTGACCACAAAGCTTGATCGCAAGCCCGTTCGGACGTATCCCGCAACGCCCGAACGGAGACCAGCATGGCCGGTACCGACAAGTCACAGGAAATCATCTATCGCCCCAGCCCGGCGATCATCCTGTGCGAGCCGCAACTGGGCGAGAATATCGGTACGGCGGCGCGGGCCATGGCCAATTTCGGGCTGTGGGACCTGCGCGTGGTCAACCCGCGCGACGGCTGGCCCAACGAGCGGGCCATCGCTGCGGCCTCGCGCGCCGACCATGTGATCCAGAAGGTCCGCATCTTCGATACCCTCGAGGAGGCGATCGCCGACCTGTCGATGGTGTTCGCCACGACGGCGCGGCAGCGCGACCTGCAGAAGCCTGTCTATGGGCCGGAGGAGGGTTCGCAGCGGATCGTCAACCACATTGCCGGTGGGGCGGGGGCGGGGCTGCTGTTCGGGCGTGAGCGCTGGGGCCTGCTGAACGAGGAAATCTCGCTGGCGGACGCCATTGTCACCTTCCCCGTGGAATCGGCGTTCGCGTCGCTGAACGTCGCCCAGGCCGTGCTGCTGATGAGCTACGAGTGGCGGCGGCAGGTGGACAAGGGTGAGGTGCTGCCGTTCGCGGGCGGGCTCGAAGAGCCGGCACCACGCCAGGAACTGCTCAACCTGTTCGGTCACCTCGAGGAGACGCTCGACCGTACGGGCTTCTTCAAGACCGAGGACAAGCGGCCGACGATGGTGCACAACCTGCGCGCCATCTTCACGCGGGCGACGCTGTCGAGCCAGGAAATCCGGACGCTGCGCGGCGTGATTTCGTCGATCGACCGCATGCATCTCAGGCAGGGACGCCAGGCGAGGGACACGCAGGGCGAGAGCGGCGAGGAATAGCATCTGCCACTTCAGGATTAGGCATCAAACTATCCTTTGACCGGCTGGCCCGCGGCGTGGCATCCCCTGCGGCATCATGACATCCCACGCCCCGACCGAGCCTTCGAAGCTCGCCTTCACCTACAAGGGTTTCCGCTTCTTCTGGCTCACGACGCTGCTGGTCAGCTTCGCGGTCCAGATCATGTCGGTGTCGATCGCCTACAAGATCTACGAGGTGACGCGCGAGCCGCTGCTGGTAGGGCTGGTGGGGCTCTGCCTGTTCCTGCCGGCGCTGGTGCTGATCCTCGTGACGGGTCTCGCGGCCGACCGCTTCAACCGGCGGCGGATCATGGCGATCTGCCTCAGCGTCGAGCTCGCCTGCGCCATCGGCTTCCTGCTGTTCACCGAAGTGGAGGCGCACGAGGTGTGGCCGCTGTTCGCCATCCTCGTGGTGCTGGGCGTGGCGCGCGCGTTCTGGGGACCGGCGGCGCAGTCACTGGCGCCGAACCTGGTGCCTCCGGAAGCCCTGAGCAACGCGATCACCATCAACGCCTCGGCCTGGCAGTTCGCCTCGATCGCCGGGCCGGCGGTGGGTGGCGTGCTCTATGCCATCGCGGCCCCGGTGCCGTTCGCGACCGGAGCGGCGCTGCTCTGCTGTGCGGTGGTCAGCGTGCTGATGATCCCGAGGCCGCCGCAGCGGCAATCGACGCAGGCGACGAGCATGGAGACGCTGCTCGGCGGTTTCCGCTACATCTTCTCCAACAAGGTGGTACTGGGCGCCATCTCGCTCGACATGTTCGCCGTTCTCATGGGCGGCGCCGTGGCGATGCTGCCGATCTATGCCACCGATATCCTCCACGGCGGGCCGATCGCCAACGGGCTGCTGCGTGCCGCGCCCGGGATCGGCGCCATCGTGATGGCACTGTACCTGACGCGGTTCCCGGTGCGGGACTACGCGGGCCGGGTGCTGTTCGTGTTCGTGGCGCTGTTCGGGGCCTTCACCGTGGTCTTCGGGTTTTCGACCTCGATCTGGCTGTCGATCGGAGCGCTGGCGCTGGTGGGCGCCGCCGACATGGTGAGCGTGACCATCCGCGAAACGATCATGCAGCTCTGGAC
>JAEYYP010000076.1 GCA_023428425.1 Pseudomonadota bacterium | reverse complement strand
CGGCGGCCTCGCGGCGCTGCAACGGCGTGCGCTCGTTGCCTGTCCGGGTACCCAGGACCTGGCGCAGACGGAACAGCACGAAGATCGCGAGCCCGATGACGATCAGGGTGGGGATGTCGAGAAACTCTTCCATAAGTCGCTGTGCTCGTTTGTGACGCGCCCGGGAGCAGGCCTGGTGTGGCTCGATAGCCGCAAAATCTTTCCTATATATAGGCAATGGTTCAGCCACAAACCAGTTCACGTTTGGCTGAGCCGGTGTCGCATGTACGCTTGGTAAAGGAACATCCGCAGTGGGCCGCATCCTGTTCGCCGTCTTTCTCGCCGTGCCGCTGATCGAGATCGCGTTCTTCGTGACCATCGGCAACGCGATCGGGCTGTGGCCGACCCTGGCCGGCGTGCTGGTGACGGCGATCGTCGGGTCGGTGATCCTGCGCTGGCAGGGGCTGCAGCTGTTCAATGAGCTTCGCTCGACGATGGGCGCTGGTCGCCTGCCGGCGCGAGCGCTGGCCGATGCGATGATGGTGGGCATTGCCGGCGTACTGCTGCTGACGCCCGGCTACTTCACCGACCTGATGGGCATCGTCCTGCTGATCCCGCCGGTGCGGACGCTGATCTACCGCTATCTGGCGAGCCGGATACAGGTCGTGTCCACGACGACCACCGCGACCTACGGCTTCGGACCCCGGCAGGTGGACGACGACACGATCGAACTCGGCGACGACGAATACCGGCCGCGATAGGCGCTCAGGCGGCCGACTTCCTTGTCGGGGTGCGGCAAAGATGCTAGCCAGCCGCCCGGAATTGTTTTCTTTTCGCTGAGGACTGCCGAACATGGCTGACGAAACTCCGGCCGGCGCCGCGCCCGCCAATGCCGCCAACGCTCCGGGTTACAGCCTGGTTGGCCAGTATATCCGCGACCTGAGCTTCGAGAACCCGGGCGCGCCCGGCTCGGTGCTGCTGGGCGGCCCGAACCCGAACTTCAATGTCACCATCAACGTGGGCGTGAAGAAGCAGGCCGACGACCTCTATGCGGTGGAGCTCAACCTCACCGCCAAGGCCGAGCGCGAGACCACGGTGCTGTTCAACGTCGAGCTCGCCTATGGCGGCGTCTTCCGGCTCCGGAACATCCCCGAGGCCCAGCTGCCGCCGCTGCTGATGATCGAGGCGCCGCGCGTGCTGTTCCCGTTCGCCCGCCATGTGCTCGCCAACACCGTACAGCTCGGCGGCTTCCCGCCGCTGATGATGGAGCCGGTGGATTTCCAGCAGCTCTACCTGCAGAACCTCGCCAGCATGCAGGCCAAGCCCGCCGCCACGAACTGAGGGCATTTGGCCCGTTGACTTCGGGGCGGCCACGCAGGCCGCCCTTTTTGTTTAGGGTGGTGGGTGTTGGATGCGGAGCAGGAACGCCCCCTCCACCAGCCTTCGGCTGGTCCCCTCCCCCGTGGCTTCGCCACAGTGGAGGACCAAGGCATCGTCACCGCCCCACCGGCAACCGGCGAACGCAGAGGTCGCCGGGGTCCTCCACCGCGCAGCGGGGGAGGGGGACCGCGCGAAGCGTGGTGGAGGGGGCGCTCGGAGCGGGGGCGTTGCCCTACTCCGCCGCGACCTTGTCCTCGTAGTATTTCCAGAGCGCGTCATCGCCGAAGCCGGCGATGAACTTGAAGTGGGCTTCGATCTCGGCCTCGGAGATGCGGCGGGCGAGCGGCGTGGGGCGCTGGCGGGCCGGGGCACGCTGGACCGTGATGCCGAACTCGACATGCGTCTCGGCGACCAGCGCCAGGCTGACCTGCTTGCCGCCGATCAGCTCGAGATAGACGTCGGCGAGGATCTCGCTGTCGAGCAGCGCGCCGTGCAGGACGCGGCGGGAATTGTCGATGCCATAGTGCTTGCAGAGCGCGTCGAGACTGACGCGGGCGCCCGGATGGCGCTGGCGGGCGACCATCACCGTGTCGATCACGGCGTTGGTGAGGCTGGGGCGGCCGATCCGTTCGAGCTCGTGGTTCAGAAAGCCCATGTCGAACGGGGCGTTGTGGATCACCAGCGTCGCATCGCCGATGAACTCCAGGAACTCGTCGGCCTTCTCGGCGAATTTGGGCTTGTCGGCGAGGAACTCGGCGCTCAGCCCGTGGACGCGGAACGCCTCCTCCGGCATGTCGCGCTCGGGGTTGAGGTAGATGTGAAGATGCCGGCCGGTGGGGATGTGATTGAGCAGCTCGACGCCGCCGATCTCGACGATGCGGTCGCCCGTCACCGGCGACAGTCCGGTGGTTTCGGTATCGAGCACGATCTCGCGGTTCATCAGGCCTCTGAGTTTCCGAGCAGCTTGCCGACCAGCGCGGCAACATCGGCACGCGTCGAATCAATCGACGTGCCGGTATCGAGAATATAGTCGGCGCGAGCCCGCTTTTCAGCCTGCGGCATCTGCCGGGCGAGGATGGCATCGAGCTTTTCCACCGTCATGCCCGGGCGGGCCAGGGCCCGCCGCCGCTGCTCGGCCTCGTCGCAGACGGTCACCGCGACGGCATCGAACCCCCAGTCGATGCCGCGCTCGAACAGCAGCGGGATGTCGACCACGGCGAGCTTCGCCCCGGACGCCTCGGCGCCTCCCAGGAACCTTTCGATCCGCGCGCGGACCAGCGGGTGGACGATGGCTTCGAGGCTCTTCAGCCGCTCCGGGTGCGCGACGAGGATGGCGCTGAGCTTGCCGCGATCGATGGCGCCGTCAGTGGTAACTCCGGGGAAAACCGCCTCGACTGGCGGGACAGCCTCGGCCTTGTAGAGGTCGTGCACCGCGTCATCGGAGGAAAACACCGGGATACCCAGGTCGGCGAAGGCCTTGAGCGTCGTCGATTTGCCGGTGGCGATCGAGCCGGTGAGGCCGAGCCGGAACATCAGAGCGTCGCCTCGATCTTCGCCCTGAGTTCGGGCGTCACCTCGGGGCGGACGCCGAACCAGGCCTCGAAGCCCGGCACGGCCTGGTGCAGCAGCATGCCCAGCCCATCGACGGTACGCAGGCCGAGCACGCGGGCATCGGCCAGGAGCGGAGTGACCAGCGGGACGTAGACGATGTCGGTGACGAGTGCGTTCTTCGGTAGCAGGTCGAGGCGCAGATCGTCGAAGCGCGTGCCATGCATGCCGATGGTGGTGGTGTTGACGACCAGCTGGGTATCGGGCGCCAGCGCAGCGAAATCGTCGAGGCTGCCGCCCACAGCGCGGCGCGGCACGATATCGGCGGCGAGCGCATCGGCTCGTTCGCGCGTGCGATTGAGGATGCGGACCTTTCCACTCACCTGCAGCGCCAGAGCGGCCGCGACAGCGCGCGCCGCGCCCCCCGCCCCCAGCACGATGGCATTCTCGAGCCCCTCGTTCCAGCCCGGCGCCTGCTGGTCGAGGTTGGCGAGGAAGCCGTAGAGGTCCGTATTCTGGCCGTAGATTTCTATGCCGTCGGCCGTCAGCTGCTGGCTGAGTGTGTTGAAGGCCTTCAGCCGATCGGTATCGAGGTCGCGGAAATCCACCAGCCTCCAGGCCTCCTCCTTGTGCGGCACGGTCACGTTACCGCCGACGAACTCGCCCGAGCGGATGCGGTCGAGGAAGGCCGGCAGGTCGGCGGGCGCGACTTCTATGGCCTCATAGGATCCGTCGATACCGTAGTGTTCAAGCCAGTATCCGTGGATCAGCGGCGAGCGCGAATGCTTGATGGGGTACCCGATGACGAAGGCTTTTTGCACGTGAATCACTGGTTGAGGGCGTCGGGAGCGTGGAGGCGGATGGCTGTGAGCAGAGGCAGCAGCGGCAGGCCGAGGATGGTGAAATAGTCGCCTTCGATGGCGGCGAAAAGCCGAACCGACGGACCTTCGAGCCGATAGGCGCCGACGGACGCGAGCACCGCCTCGCCTTCGAGCGCCAGCACCTGGTCGCGCTCCGCCGCCGAAAAGTCACGCATCAGCAGCCGGGCGCTGTGCGTCTCGGACCAGAGCAGTGCGCCATCGCGGGCGAGGGCGACTCCGCTATGGAGGTGATGGAGCTTGCCGCGAAGCCGATCGAGCTGCGCACGGGCCGCGACGAGGTCGGCCGGCTTGTGCAGCAGGGCGTCCTCGAAGGCGAGCACCTGGTCGCCGCCGGCCACCACGGCACCGGGATGCCGCCGTGACACGTCGAGGGCCTTGGCTTCGGCGAGGGAGCGCGCCACGGCTTCGGGGGCTTTCCCCAGCAGTTCGGCTTCGAGGGCGCGCTCGTCGATTTGCGCTGGACTCGCTTCGAATCGGACTGCGGCCCCCGCGAGGAGGGCCTTTCGAGCGGCGCTGGTGGAGGCGAGGATCAACATGGGGATGGTTTTCCACACTGTCCCCGATCCCTCAAGCGCCGAGGTTGTGAATTCGGGAGCGCGGGGGCCGCCGCCTCCGCTCTTTCCCCGCTGCCTCGGATTCCATCCACACGAAGCCCCGCCCCAGAGGTTAACAAACCCTTAACGTGGGAATCGTGGAAAACCCGCCGGGCAGCGACGAGCTGGATTCACAGGTCAGTTAACGGTTCGTCAACCAGTGTGGCATGGTTAATGGCCCGTTAACGCGGGCGACTCCTGTGCCTGAAAAGAATTTGCGGGACAATGGATTCACAGGGGCGACGGGCTCCCGCCCCGTGCGGTTCTGTCGCCGGGTTTGGCGTTGTGGACAGCCATGAATTGGAGCTACACACCGCCATAATGATGAAGATGAAAGAATCTATCTCTTCTGGGAGACGGGCGGCATGACCTCCACCAAACCGCTGCTCGATACCGTGCTGGGCCGCCGAGGCGATCGGCTGCCGATCTGGATCATGCGCCAGGCCGGGCGCTACCTGCCCGAGTATCGCGAGGTGCGGGCCCGGGCCGGTTCGTTCCTCGACCTCTGCTACAACCCGGAACTGGCGGCCGAAGTAACGCTGCAGCCCTTGAAACGGTTCGACCTCGACGCCGCGATCCTGTTCTCGGACATCCTCGTGATCCCGGACGCGCTGGGGCAGACCGTGCGGTTCGAGACAGGCGAAGGTCCGAGGCTCGAGCCGCTCACGGTCGACCGGATCGGCACGCTCAACCTCGAAAGGGCTCACGAGGGACTGGCGCCCATCATCGAGACGGTGCGGCGGGTGAAAGCCGGGCTGACGCCCGAGAAGACGCTGATCGGCTTCTGCGGCTCGCCGTGGACGGTGGCCACCTACATGATCGCCGGACAGGGATCGTCGGACCAGGCGGCCGCGCGCACGTTTGCGCTGACCCAGCCGGCGGCCTTTGCGCGCCTGATCGACGTTCTGGTGCAGGCCAGCATCGAATACCTCGCCGCGCAGTTCCGGGCTGGCGCCGATGTGGTGCAGCTGTTCGAGAGCTGGGCTTTGAACCTCGATGAAGTGGCGTTCCGCGACTGGGTGATCGAGCCCAACCGGCGGATCGTCGAGGGCCTGCGGCGCGAGATTCCGAACGCCCCGGTCATCGGCTTTCCGCGCGGCGCGGCGGGCAACCTGCCGGCCTATGCCGCAGCGACCGGGGTGAACCTGCTCGGCCTCGACTATGGCACGCCCCTCGCCTTCGCCGAGCAGCTGCCGGCCGGGCTCGGCGTGCAGGGCAATCTCGATCCGCTGCGGCTGCTGGCCGGCGGGGCGCAGATGGAGGCGCGCGCTGAACAGATCGTCACGGCGTTCCGCGGCCGGCCGCATATCTTCAACCTCGGCCACGGCATCGTGCCCGAAACGCCGATCGCCCATGTCGAACAGCTGATCGCCAAGGTCCGGAGCCTCTGAGATGGATGTCCTGCTGCCCGCCCTGCCCTGGATCAAGGCGCTGCACGTGCTGTCGGTGATCGCCTGGATGGCGGGGGTGCTCTATCTGCCGCGGCTCTACGTCTACCACGCCGATGCCGAGAGAGGCTCGGTGCAGTCGGAGACCTTCAAGGTGATGGAGCGCCGGCTCTATCGCGGCATCACCACGCCGGCGATGGTGGCCACCTGGGTGTTCGGGCTGCTGATGCTCGGCATCGACCACGCCATCTGGTGGGGCGTCTGGCCCTGGGTGAAGGCGGCGATGGTACTGGCGCTCTCGGGCCTGCACGGTTTCTACGGCCGGTTGCTGCGCGACTTCGCCAACGACCGCAACACCCGGCCCTCGCGGTTCTTCCGCCTGATCAACGAGATCCCCTTCGTCATCGCGTTCGTGGTCGTCATCATGGTCATCGTGAAGCCCTTTTGAGGCACGACCTGGCCATGACGGCCCCCTCCCAGCCTCTCCCATGAAGGGGGAGGTGCCACGTTGGTGAACGCTCCGCCTCAGCGACCTCTTCTTCACCTCCCCCTTCATGGGGGAGGGTGGGTGGGGGTAGTCCCGGTTTCCTCGGTCTGCGGCGGTTTTTCCCGGTTTCACTTGAATGTGGCGGCAGTTTTAGCTATCTGACTGCCACTTTCGCCCGCTTAGGTCGGCGCCGCCCGGCGCCTTGATGGGCAACCCCCCTCTCTTCGACATCTCCCGCCACTTTTCCTGCCCAAGGTCCAGACACGTAATGGAAAGCATCAAACTCAGCGAACTCAAGGCCAAGACGCCTGCCGAACTGCTGCAGTTCGCCGAGAGCAACGACGTCGAGAACGCCTCGACGATGCGCAAGCAGGAACTGATGTTCGCCATCCTCAAGGAACTGGCGGCACGCGAAGTCGACATCACCGGTGAGGGCGTGGTCGAGGTCCTGCCCGACGGCTTCGGTTTCCTTCGCTCTCCCGACGCGAATTACCTGCCCGGCCCCGACGACATCTACGTGTCCCCCTCGCAGATCCGCCGCTTCTCGCTGCGCACCGGCGATACGGTGGAAGGCCAGATTCGGAGCCCCAAGGAGGGCGAGCGCTACTTTGCGCTGCTCAAGGTCAACACCATCAATTTCGAGGACCCCGAGAAGGTCCGGCACAAGATCAACTTCGACAACCTGACCCCGCTCTACCCCGAAGAGCGGCTGCGTCTCGAACTCCCCGATCCGACGCTCAAGGACAAGTCGGCGCGGGTGATGGACCTCGTCGCACCGCTCGGCAAGGGCCAGCGCGCCCTGATCGTGGCGCCGCCGCGCACCGGCAAGACCGTGCTGCTGCAGAACATCGCCCAGTCGATCGCCGTCAACCACCCAGAGTGCTACCTCATCGTGCTGCTCATCGACGAGCGGCCGGAGGAAGTGACCGACATGCAGCGCTCCGTGAAGGGCGAGGTGATCTCCTCGACCTTCGATGAGCCGGCCAGCCGCCACGTCCAGGTCGCCGAAATGGTGATCGAGAAGGCCAAGCGCCTCGTCGAGCACAAGCGCGACGTGGTGATCCTGCTCGATTCGATCACCCGTCTCGGTCGCGCCTACAACACGGTGGTGCCATCGTCCGGCAAGGTGCTGACCGGTGGTGTGGACGCCAATGCGCTGCAGCGGCCGAAGCGCTTCTTCGGCGCGGCGCGCAATATCGAGGACGGTGGTTCGCTGACCATCATCTCGACGGCGCTGATCGATACCGGCAGCCGCATGGACGAAGTGATCTTCGAAGAATTCAAGGGTACCGGTAACAGCGAAATCATCCTCGACCGCAAGGTTTCGGACAAGCGCATCTTCCCGGCGCTCGACGTCACCAAGTCGGGCACCCGCAAGGAAGAACTGCTGGTCGAGCACGACATCCTCAGGAAGATGTATGTGCTGCGCCGCATCCTCAACCCGATGGGTACGGTCGATGCGATGGAGTTCCTGATGGACAAGATCCGTCAGACCAAGACGAACTCCGATTTCTTCGATTCGATGAACACGTAAGCCTGCGGGACGCATCCCGATGGCAGCGGCCGATACGATCGTCGCACTGTCCTCGGGGGCAGTGCCGGCGGGCGTGGCGGTCATCCGGTTGAGCGGACCAGAGGCAGGGACAGTCCTTGTCGGGATGCTCGGCAAGCTGCCCGTTCCTCGAAAGCTCATACTCAGTGATATCGTCTTCAATGGTGACGTCATTGATCGGGGCCTGGTCGCGTGGATGCCGGCGCCGCGCAGCTTTACGGGCGAGGACTGCGCCGAGCTGCAGGTGCACGGTTCCCCTGCCGTCGTGCGGGCTGTGCTGCGCAAGCTGACGGAGCGTCCCGGCGTTCGGCTCGCTGAAGCCGGTGAGTTCACCCGGCGCGCCTTCGAGAACGGGAAGCTCGACCTCACCGAAGTCGAGGGCCTGGGCGACCTGATCGTCGCCGAGACGGAAAATCAGCGGAAACTCGCTCATGCACGGTTCGAAGGCGGCCTGACCCGTCAGGTCGAGGGCTGGCGTGAGCGGCTGCTCGATCTCAGGGCCGAGATCGAAGCGCAGCTCGACTTCTCCGATGAAGGCGATGTCGGCGCCCTGCCCGATACCTGGGCCGACGACGTCCTGGCGCTCCATGTCGAGTTATCCCGCGTGCTCGCAACGCTCGGCCAGGGTCGTATCCTGCGGGACGGTTTCCGCGTGGTGCTGGCCGGGCCGCCTAACGCTGGAAAATCCAGCCTGTTGAACGCGTTATCGCAGTCCGACGTCGCCATCGTCTCCGACGAACCAGGCACTACGCGCGATCTGAAGGAAATCCCGCTGGATATCGACGGCCAATTGATCGTCCTGGTCGACAGCGCCGGCATTCGTGACACGGGCTCGAAGGCCGAGGCGATCGGGATTGAACGCGCCCGGGCGGCCATGCTGTCGGCGGATGTGGTGCTATGGCTGGAGGCGCCGGACATTCCACGAGAGCAACCGCCGGACTTTGCCGAGGAGATTGGTGGAGAGCTCTGGCGCCGACCGCCCATGCTGAAGGTTGGCACGAAGGGCGATCTGGGCAGCGTCGCCGGTGTGGATCATGCGGTGTCCGTAGCCGACGGAAGCGGCGTCACCGAACTTCTCCGATTGCTCCATGACGCATCTGGCGCTGGCCTGGTGAATGCCGGCGATCTGCTGGTGAGTCGCGAGCGTGACCGAACCGCGCTTATCGACGCCCGTATCGCTTTGTCGGATGCCGCCGGGCATGTTGGTGAGGCGGAGATAGCCGCCGAAGACCTGAGACGTGCCTCTGCAGCGCTGGAGCGGCTGCTCGGTCGGATGGACGCCGAGACAGTGCTCGACCGGCTGTTTTCGAGCTTCTGTATCGGCAAATGAGCCGGCAGTGATTCACGTGGAACACCCGCCCTGCCGGGCCGATAGTTGATTCACGTGAAACGTTGGCGTAAACCGCGCGCCTTCAAGGATTTTGCCCTATGACCGACTTCGGCGTCATTGTTGTGGGCGGCGTACACGCCGGCTGTGAAGCCGCGGCTGCGGCCGCCCGGCTGGGTGTGCCTACCGCGCTCATCACCCACAAGTTCGCTACCATCGGCGAGATGAGTTGCAATCCAGCGATCGGCGGGCTCGGCAAGGGCCATCTGGTGCGCGAGATCGACGCGATGGACGGGTTGATGGGGCGGGTCGCCGACCAGGCGGGCATCCAGTTCCGCGTCCTCAATCGGCGCAAGGGCCCGGCGGTGCGTGGGCCTCGGGCCCAGGCGGATCGCAAGCTCTACAGGCAGGCGATGCAGGCCGCGATCCTCGCGCAGCCGAACTTGACCGTGATTGAAGGCGAAGTTGACGACCTGATCGAGACGGACGGTCGCATCGCCGGTGCCGTGCTGCTCGATGGCCGCCGCTTCACCGCGAAAGCGGTCGTCCTGACAACTGGCACATTTCTCCGTGGCCTCATCCATCGCGGCGAGGAGACGGTCCCGGCGGGGCGGGTGGGCGAGAAGCCTGTGCTGGGCCTGTCGCTGCGCCTTGAGGCGCTGGGGCTGCAGCTTGGCCGACTGAAGACCGGCACGCCGGCACGGCTGGATGCGACCTCCATCGACTTCTCGGTGCTCGAGGAACAACCGGGCGACGAGGTCCCTGAAGCGTTCTCGATGCTCACCGAAGCTATCACCACTCCGCAAGTGAGTTGCTACATCACCCGGACGACGGCGGACACGCACAGGATCATTGCGGACAATCTGCATCGCTCCGCCATGTATTCGGGCCGTATACAGAGTCGGGGCCCACGCTACTGCCCGTCGATCGAGGACAAGATCGTTCG
>JAEYYP010000415.1 GCA_023428425.1 Pseudomonadota bacterium | reverse complement strand
GGCGGCCTGAAGCAGTTCTGCGAAGGCGTCGGCGAAAACACCATCGACATCGCGAACGCTTCGCGTGCCATGCGCGACTCCGAGCGCGAGGCTTGCACCGCCGCTGGCGTGACCGATATCCGTGAAGTCCAGTTCGGCTTCGACGGCATCGTCTTCGCTTCGGCCGCCACCGGTCCGGACTTCGCTCTGACCCCGGTCCAGATCTACAAGGCCATTGCCGCCCAGGTGCCGGTTGATGGCGCCCTTGTCGCCAACCCCTATACCAAGTGGTCCGACATCGACGCGGCGCTGCCCGACCAGGCCATCGCGCTCGCCATCCCGGGCTCCAACCACGGCACCCGCGAAGTCTTCGAAGAGAAGGTGACGACCGCCGGTTGTGAAGAAGCTGGTCTGCCCGACGGCGCTCCGGAAGATGCCTGCACCGCGTTCCGTCAGGACGTCGTGGTCGAGATCGCCGGTGACTACACCGAGACGCTGGCTCGCCTCCAGTCCGACGCCAACACCGTCGGCGTGTTCGGCCTGTCGTTCTACGACCAGAACCGCGACAAGCTGAAGGTTGCGACCGTCAACGGCGTCGTTCCCTCGCTGGAGACCATCGCCAGCGGTGAATACCCGGTCTCGCGCCCGCTGTTCTTCTACGTGAAGGGCCAGCACATCGGCGTCATCCCGGGCCTCGCCGAATACACCCAGTTCTTCTTGTCTGAAGCCATGTCGGGCCAGGGCGGCTCGCTTGAGGCGGCTGGCATGATCCCGCAGCCGGCCGAGAAGACCGCCGAGGTCCTCGCCGCCTTCGATGCCGGCATGTAAGTCAAAACTTCAGGAGGCCGCCCCAGGGCGGCCTCCTTCTGCGACTGTTACCTTGTCCGGGGGCAATGGGCCTTGAACTCATATCTCTTTCCCGCACTGCTGCTGGTGCTGCTCGCGGTGGCCTACCAGGTGGGATGGTCCCGCAGTCGCAAGCTGGCCGGCGGTGCCGAAAAGGTTCACTCCCGCGCGCAGTACCATGGGGCGCTGGTTGCCATCTGGGCACTTGTTCCCGCTCTCGCCATAATCCTGCTGTGGTCGGTGTTCGGGGCCGGTCTCACCAGTTCCTACGTTGAAGGGCTACTGCCGGCGGATCTGGTCGCGCAGGGCGGTGCGCCGCTGATCGAGGCGACCCAGCGTGTGCGCTCGATCGCTTCCGGTTTTGGCGTCGCCGGCGAGTTGCGGCCCTACGAGCAGGCCGCCGGCGATTCGCTGCGTCAGTTCCAGTCGCTGACAACGCTGTTCGTTCTCGGTGCCGCCGCCATTGCAGGCATCGCCGCGTTGTGGATCGCGCGCAGCCGCATCAAGGCGCGCCTGCGCGCCCGCAACGAAGTAGAGCGCGTCGTCGGGGTGCTGCTCCTCGCGGCCTCGGGCATTGCCATCCTCACGACCCTGGGCATCGTGCTGTCGCTTGTCACCGAGGCGTTCCGGTTCTTCACGTTCATTAGTCCGCTGGATTTCTTCTTCGGCACCGTATGGAAGCCGGCCTTTTCCACCACCGAGACTGGTGACTATGGCGACTACGGTCTGCTGCCGCTGCTGTCGGGTACCCTGATGGTCTCGGTCATCGCCATGCTGGTCGCGGTCCCCGTCGGCCTCATGACCGCGATCTACCTGTCGCAGTATGCCTCGCCCCGCTTCCGCTCGTTCGCCAAGCCGGTGATCGAAATTCTCGCCGGCATCCCGACCATCGTCTACGGCTTCTTCGCCCTCGTGACGGTCGGCCCGTTCCTGTCGAATGCCGGTGCCCTGATCGGCATCAACATCAACGCGACCTCGGCCCTCACCGCAGGCATCGTGATGGGGATCATGATCATCCCCTTCATTTCGTCCCTGAGCGACGACATCCTGAACCAGGTGCCGCGCGCCATGCGCGATGGCTCCTACGGTCTCGGTGCCACCAAGTCCGAGACGATCACCAGGGTGCTTTTGCCGGCGGCGCTGCCCGGCATCGTTGGCGCCTTCCTGCTGGCAGTCAGCCGGGCGGTTGGCGAAACAATGATCGTGGTGCTCGCCGCAGGCAACAGCCCGATCCTGCGCGGCAACCCGCTGGAGCCGGTGTCCACCATCACCGTCTCGATCGTCAACCAGTTGACGGGCGATACCGACTTCTCCGGTCCGCAGTCGCTGGTCGGTTTTGCGCTGGGCCTGACCCTCTTCGTGATGACGCTCGGCCTGAACATCATCGCCCTCTACATCGTGCGCCGGTTCCGGGAGCAGTACGAATAATGTCCCACCTCACCTCACCTGCAGGCGTCTCCGCCGATCCCGGTCAGGCCCGGGCCGCGCTGGTTCGCGCCAGCCTGCGCCGCCGCCACCTGAGCGAGAAACTGTTCCGCAGCTTTGGCCTCCTGGCCCTCCTGTCGGCGCTCGGCTTCGTGGCGCTGCTCTTCGGTGACGTGCTGATCAAGGGCATCCCGGCATTCACGCAGTCCAACCTGCATCTCGAAGTGTCGTTCGATCCCGAGACCCTCAAGATCGAGCCTGCACCGGTCCGGGCGGCCGGCCAGTCCGATGCCGATTTCCAGCAGGCGCGCCTCGGCTGGGAACGCAAGGTCGCGATGCTGAACTGGAACCGTGTCGTCGAGGCGGCTCTGCGCGCCGCCGCGCCGGAAGGGTTCGAGATCGACAGCCGGCAGATCCTGACCATCGCCGAAACCAACGCGCGCCACGAGCTGCGCGCCATGTTCGTGAGCGACCCGTCCCTGCTGGGCAAGTCGGCAAAGGTCGACCTGCTCGCGTCCGCCAATGCGGACAACTGGATCAAGGGCACCATCGACCGTTCGCTGGGCGATGCACAACAGCAGCTTTCCGCGCCTGCCCGTACACTGATCGACGCGTTCGTCGACAATGGCACCATCAGCACCGGCTTCGCCTGGTCGATCTTCACCAATGTCGACTCCCGCGCCGCTCCCGGCTCCGCTGGTCTGCTCGGCGCTTTCGTGGGTTCGCTCTACATGATGCTGATCGTGGTCGTCCTTGCGGTGCCGATCGGCGTCGCAGGCGCCATCTACCTCGAGGAGTTCGCTCCCAAGTCCCGCCTGACGGACCTGATCGAGGTCAACATCAACAATCTCGCGGCTGTCCCGTCGATCGTGTTCGGTCTGCTCGGAGCCGCCGTGTTCATCAACTACTTCCACCTGCCGCGTTCCGCCCCGCTCGTCGGCGGTCTGGTGCTGGTGCTGATGACGCTGCCGACCATCATCATCGCGACCCGCGGCGCGCTTCAGGCCGTGCCCCCCTCCCTCCGTCAGGCCGCGCTTGGCCTCGGAGCGTCGCGGACCCAGATGGTGTTCCACCACGTCCTGCCCGTCACCTTTCCCTCGATCCTGACGGCCACGATCATCGGCGTGGCGCAGGCGATCGGCGAAACGGCCCCGTTGCTGCTCATCGGCATGAACGCCTTCGTTGCCGCGGTGCCGGCGACGCCGCTGGACCAGGCGACTGCGCTTCCCGTTCAGATTTTCCTGTGGCAGGCCAACGAGAACCGCAACTTCTTCGAGCCGCGGACATCGGCCGCCATCATCGTGCTGCTGGCCTTCATGATCGTGCTCAACGGCATCGCCATTTACCTTCGGTCGCGCCTTGAGCGTCGGGCGTAGCGGGTTCAGGTTCAGGAGCAGCTTCAGATGGATATGATTGCAGGCAAGGTCATGACCGACATTTCCCCGACCACTGGTGCCGTCAATCCCGCCGGTAACCGCATACGGGTGCAGGCCCGCGACGTCACGGTGCACTACGGTGCCAAGCAGGCGCTCTTCGGTGTCTCGATCGATATACCCGATCGCGCCGTCACGTCCTTCATCGGCCCGTCGGGCTGCGGCAAGTCGACGTTCCTGCGGTGCATCAACCGCATGAACGACACGATCGAGGGCTGCAAGGTCGGCGGCAGGATCACCCTCGACGCCGATGACATTTACGATCCGAGCCTCGACGTCGTCGAGTTGCGGGCCCGTATCGGCATGGTATTCCAGAAGCCCAATCCGTTCCCCAAGTCGATTTACGAGAACGTCGCCTACGGACCCAAGATCCACGGGCTGGCGCGCAGCAAGGCCGACCTCGACGAGATCGTGCATTCCTCCATTTCGCGCGCCGGCCTCTGGAACGAGGTCAAGGACCGTCTCAACGAGCCCGGCACCGGCCTCTCAGGCGGCCAGCAGCAGCGCCTCTGCATCGCCCGCGCCATCGCCACGCAGCCCGAAGTGCTGCTGATGGACGAGCCCTGCTCGGCTCTCGATCCGATCGCCACCGCCATCGTCGAGGAACTGATCGACGAGTTGCGCGAGAACTTCACCATCGTCATCGTCACCCACTCGATGCAGCAGGCCGCCCGCGTCAGCCAGAAGACCGCGTTTTTCCACCTCGGCAATCTCATCGAGGAAGGCAAGACCGAGGACATCTTCACCAATCCCAAGAACAAGCAGACCCAGGACTACATCACCGGCCGCATCGGCTGATCTGGGACAGGAGCCGTCACAATGCCCTCGACGCTGAACGAGCATATCGTCACCTCCTACGAGGACGAGCTCACTAACCTCAACAAGTCCATCTCCGAGATGGGCGGCATGGTCGAGCAGGCGATCACCGAGGGCGCCATGGCGCTGCTCAAGCTCGATCACGCCCAGGCCCAGAACGTGCGCTCGTTCGACAAGAAGATCGACCAGATGCAGCAGAGGATCAACGACGCGGTCGTCTCGATCATCGCGCGCCGCCAGCCGATGGCCGCCGACCTGCGCATGGTCGTCACCGCCATCCAGGTCGCCAACGACCTCGAACGCACCGGCGACATGGCCAAGCAGCTGGCCAAGCGCACCATGCAGCTCGAGAACCTCGGCCTCGCGCCGAAGTTCTACAACGGCGTCAAGCACATGAAGGATCTCGTGGCCCGCCAGCTCCAGGCCGCCCTCGATGCCTACCTGACGCGCGACAGCAAGGCCGCCGTCGAGGTGTGCAACCATGACGACGAGATCGACGCCATCTACAACTCGCTGTTCCGCGAGCTGCTGACCTATATGATGGAAGACCCGCGCAACATAACGCAGTGCACGCACCTGCTGTTCTGCGCCAAGAGTCTCGAGCGCGTCGGCGATCACGCCACCAACATCGCCGAGGCCGCCTACTACCTCGAAACGGGCCGGCATCTGGGCGCCGACGAGCAGCAGCGCCAGCAGCTGAGCTGACCCGACAGGACGGAAGTGACATGAGCGCCACCATTCTCATCGTCGAGGACGAAGCCGACCTCGCCGTGCTGCTGCGCTACAACCTCGAAGCCGAAGGGTTCCGGGTTGCCACCGCTGCCTCCGGCGACGAGGCGGTGGAGCGCATCCGCGACGGCGTCCCCGATCTCATCCTGCTCGACTGGATGCTGCCGGGCCTCTCGGGCATCGAGCTTTGCCGCCGCTGGCGTGCCCGCGAGGAAACCGCGCGCACCCCGATCATAATGATCACCGCGCGCGGCGAGGAAGAAGAGCGCGTCCGGGGCCTCGCCACTGGCGCCGACGACTATGTCGTCAAACCCTTCTCCATCCCCGAGTTGCTGGCCCGCATCAACGCGCTGCTCCGTCGTTCGAGCCCGCAGCTCGTCACCGCCGTGCTGAAGGCAGGTGACCTCGAGCTCGATCGCACCTCGCACCGCGTGCGCCGTGGCGGCCGCGAGGTGCACCTCGGCCCTACCGAATACCGCCTGCTAGAGTACCTGATGCGCCACCCCGGCCGCGTCTACTCGCGCGAGCAGCTGCTCGACGGTGTCTGGGGCAATGATGTCTACGTGGACGAGCGCACCGTCGATGTGCATGTCGGCCGACTGCGCAAGGCCATCAACCGCCACCGCGACGCCGACCCCATCCGCACCGTCCGCGGCGCCGGCTACGCCTTCGACGAACGCTTCCAGGCTCCGGCCTGACGAGAGCAGGCGGGGCGGCCAGCCCCGCCTTCGCGTGAGTGTGGCGAGTGCCCGGCGGCGCTAGCCCGCCACCTTCGAGAAGTCCGCCACCAGCCGCATGGTATCGCGAAGCTTGGCGAGCAGGTTGAGCCGGTTGGCGCGCACACCGGCATCCGGGTCGTTCACCAGCACGGCCTCGAAGAACGCATCCACCGGGCCGCGCAGGGTCGCCAGTTCGCCGATCGCTGCCTTGTAGTCATTGGCGGCGACCCTGGTCGCCACGGCAGCGTCCACCTTGATGACGGCGTCGGCGAGGCTGACCTCTTCTCCGACCTTCAGCGCCGCCCCGATCACCGGCTCGTCGTACTTCCGACCGTCCTTCTTTTCCTCCGCCGCGAGGATATTGGCGGCGCGGCGATAGCCGGCGAGGAGGTTGGTACCATCTGCCGAGCTCAGCAGCGCCGACAGCGCCTCGACCCGGCGGGTGACTTCCAGCAGGTCGTCGCTTTCGGCCGAGATCACCGCATCGACGAGGTCATGCCGCGCGCCGGCTTCGCGCAGCGACACCTTCAGGCGATCATGGAAAAAGGCCAGCAGGTCGTTGGAATCGAGGTCTCCCGCCAGCTGGTTGCGCGGATCGGCGCTATCGCCGACATGCTGCTCGCGCCGGATGAACCACGAGGCCTGGAACAGCGGCAGCAGCGGCAGGCTGACGCCGTTGTCGACGAGGATGCGGATCACGCCCAGCGCGGCGCGACGCAGCGCGAACGGGTCGCGCGAGCCGGTCGGCTTCTCCTCGATCGACCAGAAGCCGGTCAGCGTATCCAGCTTGTCGGCCAGCGCCACGGCGATCGCCACCGGTTCGGCCGGTACCAGGTCGGTGGGGCCGAGCGGCTTGTAGTGATCGGCGACGGCGTTGGCGACGGCGTTCGGCTCGCCCTGCGCCAGCGCGTAGTAGCGGCCCATGATGCCCTGCAGTTCGGGGAACTCGCCGACCATGCCGGTCACGAGGTCGGCCTTGGCCAGCATTGCGGCGCGCTTCGCCTGCTCGGGGTCGGCGCCAACCTTCGGCGCGATTTCGCCTGCCAGCTTCACGATGCGCTCGACGCGCTGGAACTGCGTGCCCAGCTTGGCGTGGAACACGCTTTCCTCGAGCTTGGGCAGGCCGTGCTCCAGCGGCAGCGCCAGGTCGGTGTTGTAGAAGAAGCGGCCATCGCTGAGCCGCGCGCGGATCACGCGCTCGTTGCCCGCGACGATCGTCGCCCCGCCGTCCTCGGCGACCTGGTTGGAGATGATGATGAAGTTGGGTGCCAGCTTCCCCGACGCATCGCGCAGGCAGAAGCACTTCTGGTTGGCGCGGATCGTCGCGATGATCACTTCCTCGGGCACTTCGAGGAAGGCGGGGTCGAACGAGCCCATCATCACCACCGGCCACTCGACGAGCCCGGCGACCTCTTCGAGCAGGCCTTCGTCGTGGATCACCGTCAGTCCCTGCGCGAACGCTAGGTTGTTGGCATCGGCGCGGATGATCTCCTTGCGCCGGTCGATGTCGAGGACGACCTTCGCCTTCTCGAGCGCCTGCACGTAGTCGTCGAAGCGCTTCACCCGGATCGGCGACGGCGCGAGGAAGCGGTGGCCATACGTGGTCTGCCCCGCTTCGATGGTGTTCGAGCGGAAGGGGATCACGGCCGGCTCGTCATTCTCGGTGCCGAAGGTGGCGGTGATGGCGCGCAGCGGCCGCACCCAGGTCAGCCCGCCATTGCCCCACTGCATGGATTTCGGCCAGTCGAAGCCGGTGATCACCTTGGGCAGCAGCTGCGCCAGGATGCTCTCTGCGTCCGACCCCTTCTTTTCGATATGCGCGACGTAGAAATCGCCCTTCTTGGGGTCGCTCTCCACCTTCGCCTGCTCTATGGAGGAGAGACCTGCCGCCTTGAGGAACCCGTCGACCGCCTGCTGCGGCGAGCCGACGCGCGGGCCCTTCTTCTCCTCCCGGGTATCGGGCGAGCGGGCCGGCAGCCCGGTGACCGTCAGCGCCAGCCGGCGCGGCGTCACGAACGCCTTGGCGCTCTCATAGACCAGACCCGCATCCACCAGCGCATTGGTGACGGCCTTCTTCAGGTCCTCGGCGGCCTTGCGCTGCATGCGCGCAGGAATTTCTTCCGAGAACAGTTCGAGCAGGAGTTCGGGCATGAGGAAACCGGCAGGTTGTAGGGGCGCGGGAGGACTAGCAAGGGCAGGCGGTGTGGCCCATTGCGGGGGTTGGCGGCGCTCCGCGCCGACCCCTCATCCGGCTGCCGCCACCTTCTCCCCACAAGGGGAGATGGCGATGTTGGCAGCACGGCGTTCATTGTGAGGGGAAGCCGCCGAGTG
>JAEYYP010000412.1 GCA_023428425.1 Pseudomonadota bacterium | reverse complement strand
CGCCACCAAACTCGCACTGGAAAAGCTGGCCGCATAAGGCCAAACATCAACCCAAGGACTCTCCTCAAAACCGGAGGGAACTTGGGGCTCAGGTCAGTCGGCATGCGCTGGCGGGCCGACTATGTGCGCGGCATCGGCAAGCGCCAGGGCAACTTCATCATCATCCCCGATCTCGATCGGATCTTCGAAACTCAGGGCCGCAGAAGCGCTCAAGTGCCTGCCGCAGACGAAAGGATAGCGTCGTGAGACTGACCATCAAGACAAAACTGGCGGCGGTTTTCACAACCGTGGTCGCCTTGTCCGGCGCCAGCATGTTCATGGCCATCCAGGGCCTGGGCACCATCAACGATGAGCTCGCTACCATCGTAAATGGACCGGTAGAGCGCTCGCTGTCGGTAAAGGACATCCAGGCCGATCTGCTGAGCCTGGCCGGCAATATGCGCAACATGATCATCGAGAGCGATCCAGAGGCGCTGCTCGAGATCAAGGCCAGCATGGACGAGTCCTTGGCCGACATCACCACCCGATCCACCGATCTGGTCGGCAAGTTCGGCATCCCCAAGCTCAACGCCGACATGCAGACCATCGTCGACACACTGGGCTCCTACCGCGAGGCAGTGTCTGGAGTGCAGGCCGAAGCGATGAAGAACACCGGCGTGGTTGCCTTCGGCATCACGACCAGCAAGGGCAGTGCCGCGATCACCGCGGTCGAGGAGTCGCTGGGCGGTCTCAGGACCTCACTGGCGAACCGGATCGCGGCCGGCGAGTCGAACCTGGTGCCCGCCTACCAAGCCGCGAGCGACCTGATGCTCAATGCCAGCGACGTGTTCCGGCAGCACCGCAATATCCTGCTCGCCGAGTCGAACCCTGCCAAGCAGGATGAATGGCATGCGGACTTCCAAGCCAGCTCCGCCGGCCTGCAGCCGACTCTCGAACGCCTGATCCGGATGCTTCCCGCCAGCGATTCCGCCTTGGGCGACAGGTTGCGGAGTGACTTCGCCGACCTTGTCGCGGCCATGGACGAGGGCAACGCTGTTTCGTTGCAGCGCTCGCAATACCACGCGGTCGAAATGAACAACACGACCGCCGGCCCGCTGCGCATCCGGCTCGGAGAGCTTGTGGATGGCATTGTGGCAACCAACGACATCGCGATGGCCGACACGCTCGTCGAAGCCAACGCGCTCTATGAACAGACACGCATGGTGCTGCTGGGCCTGCTGGCGGGCTCGATCCTGATCGCGGCCGTCGCTGCTACCTGGATCGTCGTGTCGCTGACGCGTGCAGTCTCGGGTGCCGTGAATCTGGCCAGGGAAGTCGCAGGCGGCAATCTCAGCGCGACCACCGAAGCCCGCTCCGACGACGAAGTCGGCGATCTGGTGAAAACGCTGAACGCGATGACCGCCAAGCTCCGCGAAGTCGTGGGCGAGGTCACAGCTGCTGCCCGCAACGTCGCCTCGGGCTCGCAGGAACTCTCGGCCACCGCCGAGCAGCTGAGCCAGGGCTCGACCGAGCAGGCTTCCTCGACCGAAGAGGCCTCGGCCTCGATGGAAGAAATGGCCGCGACCATCAAGCAGTCGGCCGACAACGCCGCCCAGACCGAGAAGATCGCCCGCCAGTCCGCCGCCGATGCGAATTCGTCGGGCGAAGCCGTGGGCAAGGCCGTCAACGCCATGCAGACCATCGCCGAGAAGATCATGGTTGTGCAGGAGATCGCCCGCCAGACAGACCTGCTCGCCCTCAACGCCGCGGTGGAAGCCGCCCGCGCCGGCGAGCATGGCCGTGGCTTTGCCGTGGTGGCGTCGGAAGTGCGCAAGCTCGCCGAACGCAGCCAGGCTGCCGCCGCCGAGATTTCCACGCTCTCTACCGATACAGTGAAGGCCGCCCGTTCGGCCGGTGACATGCTGATGAAGCTGGTGCCCGATATCCAGCGCACCGCCGAACTGGTCGAGGAAATCTCGGCCGGCTCACGCGAGCAGAACGCCGGTGCCTCCCAGATCAACACCGCCATCCAGCAGCTCGACAAGGTGACCCAGCAGAACACTTCGGCCGCCGAGGAAATGTCGGCGACCTCCGAGGAACTGGCCAGCCAGGCCGAGCAGCTGCAGTCGGCGATCGGCTTCTTCCGCATCGACGCCAGCCAGGTCCATGCGGCACCCGCCAATGACCGGGCCCCGGCGAAGGGCAGGTCGGCGAAGATCCGCGAGGAGATCATCGCCAAGTCGCCGCATCTGAAGCCTTCCCGCAAGGCCGCGCCGAAGCGCATCGCCGCAGGGGGCGGTTTCGACCTCGACCTCGACGACAGCCACGACGATCTCGACGCCGAGTTCTCCCGTCGCGGCGCCGCCTGACCGACCAACGGGGTCGCGACCGGCCGCGGCCCCAACCATCCTTTCCCATGAGACGGCGCGAGAAGAGCGCCGACAGCGAGGCAAGAATGCGCATCACCATCAAGGCGAAGCTCGCAGCCACGTTTATCGTCATCATCGCGCTCTCAGCGGTGTCGATGGTGGTGGCGCTGCAGAATCTCGGCGCGCTCAACGACGCCTTCGCCGGCGCCATGGACGGCAACGTCAAGCGCATCCAGATGGCCACCGACCTCGAGGTTGCGACGCTGGAGCTGTCGCGCGACGAGAAGTCCCTCATCCTCGCCACCGATCCCGCCGAAGGGCGCGAACTGGCGACGGCACTCGATCATGAAATCGAGCGCATCCATGCCGATGCGGCCGAGCTGAAGGCGATGTCGCCGCCCGCTGCCGCGGCGCTGGTCGACCGCTTCGTCGCGGGATACGACGCCTACCTGGTGCAGCACGCCGAAATCCGTCGCCTGGCGCTGGCCGGGCTCGACGCCGAAGCCACCACGCTCGCCAAGGGACGGGCCGCCGAACTGCGCGAGATCGCGATCGCGGTCCTCGACGAGATCGTCGCGGACAACAATGCCGACCTCGCCACTGCGGTGACCGAGGCCGAAGCGGGCTATGACTTCTCGACAATCCTGCTGATCGGGCTCCTCGTGGGGTCGTCCGCCATCGCCATCGGCGCGGCGCTCTGGATCGTCCTCGGCATCAGTTCAGGGCTCGCCAAGGTCGGGACGGTGATCAAGGCCGTCGCCATCGGCGACCTCGACAAGTCGGTCGACGTGAAGACGAAGGACGAAATCAAGGACCTCGTGGACACCGTCAACGAGATGACGGGCAACCTTCGTGCGACGGCCGCGGTAGCCGATCGCATCGCCGACGGCGACCTGACGGTTGCGGTGCAGCCGATCAGTGACAAGGACGTGCTCGGCCTGTCGCTCCAGCGCATGGTCGAGAAGCTGCGCGAGGTGATCGCCGAGGTCGTGACGTCGGTCAGCAATGTCTCCTCGGGCTCGCAGGAACTGTCGGCCACGGCCGAGCAACTGAGCCAGGGCGCAACCGAGCAGGCGGCGTCCACCGAAGAGGCCTCCGCCTCGATGGAGGAGATGGCCTCCACGATCAAGCAGTCGGCCGACAATTCGAACCAGACCGAGAAGATCGCCCGCCAGTCGGCCGCCGACGCCATCGCCTCGGGTGCCGCCGTCAACGACGCCGTCGTTGCCATGCAGACCATCGCCCAGAAGATCATGGTGGTGCAGGAGATCGCCCGCCAGACCGACCTGCTCGCCCTCAATGCAGCGGTTGAAGCCGCCCGGGCCGGCGAGCACGGCCGCGGCTTCGCCGTCGTGGCATCGGAGGTGCGGAAGCTGGCCGAACGCAGCCAGACGGCCGCTGCCGAAATCTCGACCCTCAGCGACAATACCGTGAAGACCGCGCAATCGGCCGGCGCGATGCTGCAGAAGCTGGTGCCCGATATCCAGCGTACCGCCGAACTGGTCGAGGAAATCTCGGCCGGGTCGCGCGAGCAGAATGCCGGTGCCGCGCAGATCAACACGGCGATCCAGCAGCTCGACAAGGTGACCCAGCAGAACACCTCGGCGGCAGAGGAAATGTCCGCGACGTCGGAGGAACTGGCCAGCCAGGCCGAGCAGCTCCAGAACGCCATCAGTTATTTCCGCATCGAGGCGACCGAAGCTGCGAATGCCAACGCCGAGATCGTTGCCCGCAAGCCAGCCCATGTGCCGAAGCGGCAGAACCTGCGCGCCGAAGTGCTGGCGAAGGCACCGCATATGAAGCCGCGCCGTGGGGCCGGAGGCGGCTTCGAACTCGACCTCGACGACGCGCAGGACGCACTCGACAGCGAGTTCTCCCGCCGCGGCGCCGCCTGACGGAGGACCTCATGGCTGAGAACGCGCAATACGTCACCCTGGGCCTCAACGGCGAGCTGTACGCCGCGCCGGTCGCGCTGGTGCAGGAAATCCTCGACGTGCAGCCCATCGCCCGCCTGCCGCAGGCGCCGGACAACCTGCTCGGCATGACCGACGTCCGTGGCGAGGGCATCCCGGTGCTCGACCTGCGCCTCACCCTCGGCCTTCCGCCGGCCGAGGACACGCAGAACACGCGCATCGTCGTGCTGAAGCTCGATGCGCCCGGCCGCGGCATGCGGGTGGGGCTGCGCACCGACCGCGTGTTCGAGGTCACGGTGCTGGACAGCGAGACGCTCGACCCGGCACCCAACGTGACCGGGGCCTGGCGCGAGCATGTGGTCGCCGGCATCGGCCGGCGCAACGGCGCCTTCGTCACCGTGCTCGACCTCGACCGCCTGCTGACGCAGAACGAGCAGTCGCTGGCGAGCGCCGCCTGATCCTACGCCAGGAGTAGTGCAGTTGAGTTCAAGGGCAGCAGCCGTCGCCTACGGCGAAGACGGCGACGATCACCTCAGCGCCATCGAGTTCGGCCGGATTGCGCGGCTGGTCGAGGGCGAGGCCGGCATCAAGATGCCGCCCGCCAAGCGTCTGATGGTCGAGGGGCGGTTGCGCAAGCGCATGCGCTCGCTCGAGATCGCCACCTTCGCCGACTATTGCGACATGCTGTTCAAGCAGGGCGGGCTCCAGGGCGAACTCACCTATCTGATCAACGCGGTCACCACAAACAAGACTGATTTCTTCCGCGAGCCCGAGCACTTCGACTTCCTGGTGAAGCAGATCGTGCCCGGGCTGATCCGGCAGCGCAACGAGCGCAACCCGTTGCTCAAGATCTGGAGCGCCGCCGCTTCGACGGGTGCCGAGGCCTATACGCTCGCCATGGTGCTGCGCGACCTGATGGCCGAGCGGCGCGACTTCCACTTTGCTATCCTGGGCACCGACATCTCAACCCAGGTGCTGGCGCAGGGCCGCCGTGCCGTCTACCCCGCCGAGATGATCGCCCCGGTGCCGCCCGCCATGCAGGAGCGCTACGTGATGCACGCCCGCAAGCCTGGGCTGCGGCGCGAGGTGCGCATGGCGCCGGAAATCCGCCGCCACGTGCAGTTCCAGCACCTCAACCTGATGGACCAGACATATCCATACGATCGCGATGTCGATGTAATCTTTCTTAGGAACGTTCTGATCTACTTCGAGAAGGCCGACCAGGAGGCGGTGGTGGGCCGGCTGGTGGGGCACCTGAGGCCGGGAGGCTACATCGTGCTCGGCCACTCGGAATCGATGATCGGCACCAGCATCGCCGTCCGCCAGGTCGCGCCCGCCGTGTTCATGAAGTTGTGAGTTGAGACTGATGAGTGCCGAGGCCGCCGACCGCCACCGCAAGATCCGCGTGCTCATCGTCGACGATTCCGCCTCGGTGCGCACCACGCTGTCCGACATCATCTCCGCCGACCCCGACCTCGAGGTCATGGCCACCGCGACCGATCCCTATGTCGCGGTCGAGCGCATCCGCCACGAAGTGCCCGACGTCATTTTCCTCGATCTCGAGATGCCGCGCATGGATGGGCTCACCTTCCTGCGCAAGATCATGTCGCAGCGACCCATCCCGGTCGTCGTCTGCTCCTCGCTCACCGAGACCGGCAGCGACAAGATCATGGAGGCGCTCGAAGCCGGCGCCGTCGACGTGGTGACCAAGCCGCGCATCGACACCGCGCAGTGGCTGCAGGAGTCGTCGATGCGCATCTGCGATGCCGCCAAGGGCGCCGCGAACGCGAGGCTGAAGGGTCGGGCCCGGCCGATCGCCGAGTTCACGGTCGAAAAGAAGCTCACTGCCGATGCCGTGATCCCGCAGCGCAGCGCTGCCCGCGCCGCCGCCGCCGCTGCCACGCTGCCGGCTACCGAACCGATCATCTGCATCGGGGCCTCGACAGGGGGAACCGAAGCGCTGCGGGAGGTGCTGGAGCAGCTTCCAGCCAATGCGCCCGGCATCGTCATCGTGCAGCACATGCCCGAACGCTTCACCAATGCCTTCGCCCGCCGCCTGGACACGTTGTGCCAGATGGCGGTGAAGGAGGCCGAGGATGGCGATGTGGTGCAGCAGGGCCGGGTGCTGATCGCGCCCGGCAACTTCCACATGGCGCTCCACCGCACCGGCAGCCGCTACACGGTCAATGTCATCGATGGCCCGCACGTATCGCGCCATCGCCCGTCCGTCGACGTGCTGTTCCGCTCCGCCGCGCACAATGCCGGCCGCAATGCCATGGGCATCCTGCTCACCGGCATGGGCGATGACGGCGCGCGCGGGCTCCTCGAAATGCACGAGGCCGGCAGCCTGACCGTTGCGCAGGACGAGGCAAGCTCGATCGTTTTCGGCATGCCCAAGGAGGCGATCGCGCTCGGCGCCGCCAGCCGCATCCTCCCGCTGAAGCGGGTTTCGGCCGAGATCGTCGCCTACGGGAACCGTTCGCGATGAGCACGGCCGCCTCGCACCGGCCCACCGACCCGACCCCGGGTCGTCTGCTGGCGACCGCGGACGCTCTCGCCGGTCCGCGTGACGCGATCGACGACGCGTTCGTGTCGGCAGGCGACAAGCTCGCCGAGTGTGCCGACATCCTGTCCCGGCTCACCGCCACCTTCGATGCCCTGCCGGCCGAGCTCGAAAGTGCGGAACTCACTGCCGCCACCGATCGGCTGGCGCTCGTCGGCCAACGTGCGCGCGCCATTGCCGATGCACTGGCCACCGAGCAGCAGGACATCGCCCGTCTGGTGCAGGTTGTCGCCTCCGCCGGCCATCCCATCGACGAGCTGCGCCGGCAGGTGAAGATGATGTCGATCGTCGCCATCAATGCCCGCGTCACCGCTGCCGGTATCGTCACCGACACCGACGATTTCGACGTGTTCACCACCGATATCGCCAAGCTGTCCGACACGGCTGCCGGCACCATCGCGGAGTTCGCCCGCACCTACCAGCAACTGGCATCCGCCGTACGCGACGCGTCGAGCGCTCGCGGCAGCTTCGAGACCACGCACCGCGCCACGCTGTCCGCCCTCGCCACGGAGCTCGAGAACGGGCTCAAGGACGTGACGGCGCAGCGCCGTCGCTCCATCGCCATCAGCGCGGAAACCAGCCACACCTCCCACGATATCGAGGCGCGCGTCGCCACCGCCGTGATGGCGCTGCAAGTCGGCGATTCAACTCGCCAGCGCGTCGAGCATGTCGAGACGGCGCTGCGCGAACTAGCCGGGGCCGATCCGTCCATCGTTCCCGCCATCGCCGAACTGCAGCGGCTGCAGCTCATCTCGGCCCGTGAATCGCTCTCGGCCGAGATGGCTTCCGGTGAGGCGGCCCTCGGTGATCTGGCGCGCGACGCAACCCGCGCCCTCGCCCAGGTCCGCGACACGCATGGGGCAGGCGGCGGTTCCGGCCTCGCCTCGCTGCAGGGCGCCCTGCAGAAGGCGGTGGTGGTGCTGCGCGGCTATGAGGTGGAGCGCGAGAAGCTCGACAAGGTGGCGAACGCAGTTGCCGAGACCGTGCGCGTGCTGCTGGGTCACGTCGAGGCGGTGCAGGATGTCGAGTACGAGATGCGGCTCGTCTCGCTCAACGCCGCCGTGAAATGCGCTCAGCTCGGGCCGCGTGGCCGGGCCCTCGACGTCATCTCCACCCAGTTGCGCGCCCTGACCGGTGAAACCGTCGGTTCGGCTCATTCAGCCGTCGAGCGCCTGAACGAGGCAGCTTCGGTGGCTGCCGCCTTCACCGCCGCCACCGGCGATATTGCTGCCACGCGCGCCTCGGCGATGGAGCAGGAGGCCGCGAGCGGCCTCGACCTGCTAGCCGCGATCGGCGCCCGGATGGCCACCGCCCTGCGCGACCTGGATCGGGATGGCCCGGTCATTGCCCGTCGCATCACCGAGGCGATGCACGATTTCGGCCAGCATGATTCCATCTCCGAGGCGCTGAGCGACGTCGAGTTCACGCTCACCGACCTGGCAGGCCCCGGCGATGCGCCGGCCGAGTACCTCGCCATCCTGCGCAAGCGATACACCATGGACATGGAGCGCCGCATCCACGACCGCTTCGCCGGTGCGCCACCGCCCGCCGCCGAACCCGAGCCCGCCGACGCCAGCCTCGACGACCTGCTGTTCTGATTATTCAACCACTCGGTTGACAGGGCCGCCCGTAAGGTTTATTCAACCCGTAAGTTATCAACTGAACGGTTGAATTGAGGTTCTGACATGCACACCATCACCTCCGCCGACGGCACGCGCATCGCCTACGATGTCTATGGCGCAGGCGAGCCGATCATCCTCGTCGAGGGCGCCTTCTGCGGGCGGCACTTCGGCCCGACGGCGAAGCTCGCCGCCGAGTTGGGCAAGCATTTTCGCGTCTACCACTATGACCGCCGGGCCCGCGGCGATTCCGGTGCATCGACTGACTATGCCATCGAGCGCGAGCTGGAAGACCTGTCGGCGCTGATCGCCGAAGCGGGCGGCTCCGCCTCCCTCGTCGGCTTTTCGTCGGGCGCCTGCCTCGCGATCGAGGCCGCAGCGGCCGGCCTGCCGGTGAAGCGGCTGGCCTTCTACGAGCCGCCCTACATGGTCGGTCCGAAGGCGCGCAAAGTGCCGGAGAACTTCGAGGGCGAAGTCCAGCAACTGGTTGCCGATGGCAAATATGGCGACGCTGTCGCCTACTTCATGACCAAGCTCATCGGCATGCCGTCGATCTTCCTCATCCCGATGAAGTTCTCGAAGATGTGGAAGGAGATTACGCCACAGGCGCCGAGCCTTCCCTTCGACATGGAGGCGGTGAACGGCTTCGAGCCGCCCATCGAACGCATGCGCGGCATCACCGTGCCGACGCTCGCCATCCACGGCACCAAGACCTTCCCGGTACTGGTCGACTCGACCACGCTTTGCGCGCAAGCCGTTCCCGGCGCCGGCCATGCCATCCTCCCCGGACAGAGCCACGAGGTAAAGGCCGAGGCCATCGCCCCTGAACTGGTGCGCTTCTTCTCCGGTGCCACCACAACCCGCGCTGCGGCGTGAGGCCGGCCATGAGCGACCGCCTCTCCATCACGCTCTCCGCTCTCGCCGATCCGACCCGCCGCGGCATTCTCGCGCAACTGGCACGCGGCGAGGCGACGGTAGGCGAACTGGCCGAGCCCTACGACATGTCGCTGGCCGCGGTCAGCAAGCACCTGAAGGTGCTGGAAAATGCCGGCCTGATCTCGCGCGGCAAGGAGGCCCAGTGGCGTCCCTGCCGGCTCGAGGCCGCCCCGATGGCCGAAGTCGCGGACTGGGTCGGCGAGTACCGCCGGTTCTGGGACCAGAGCCTCGACCGCCTCGGCGACTACTTGGCCGAACTGCAGAAGGGGGACCCCGGCGGCAGCAGGAACTAGCCGCCGATCCCGGCACCCATGCTTGGAGCAAAGATCATCCCCTTTCGGCCTCTCCGGAAGGGACCCGGCGAAGCCTTGCCCGGAGGGCACTGGTTCGTCACCTACTGGCGGTTCTGGAACGAGAACCTGGCCCGCCTCAACGCCTACCTGATCCAATTGATGGAGGATGAAATGGCAATCGACAACCTGACGATCGAAACCCCGGCCAACGAACCGATCATTGTCGCCACCCGCACCTTCGCCGCCCCCCGCGCCCTGGTGTGGAAAGTGTGGACCGAGCGCGAGCATGTCGCGCGCTGGTGGGGCACCGACGGCCAGAACAATGTCATCACTGCGCTCGACGTTCGCCCTGGTGGCAAGTGGCGCATCGAGTCCCACGAGCCCGACGGGCAGGTCTACATCTTCGTCGGCGAGTATCGCGAGGTCGATCCGCCGAGGAAGCTGGTCTGGACCTTCGGCATGGAAAACGCGTTCTTCGGCAAGGTGCTGGTCGAAACCCATACCTTCGATGAGATCGACGGCGTGACCCACTACAAGTCGGTGTCGGTGTTCGACACTATCGAGGATCGCGACGGCATGGTCGCCTCCGGCATGGAGACCGGTATGCGCCACGGCATGCAGGTGATGGACGAAATCCTCGCCGAACTGACAAAGGCCTAAACGATGCACGACCTCGCCGCGACACCTGACAATCGCCGGCTCGAACTGGAGCGGGAACTGCCCGCCCCGCGCGAGCTGGTGTGGAAGATGTTCTCCGACCCCTATCACCTGGCGCGATGGTGGGGGCCGAAGGGCTGCACCAACCCGGTCGTCGAACTGGACTTCCGCGTCGGTGGTCGCTGGTATCACGTGATGCACTGCCTGGATGGCAATGACTATCCGGCCGACAGCGAGTTCGTCGAAATCAGCCCGCCCGAGTTCATCTCCTATCGCAACCGTCGGATCGACGACCCGGCTTTCGGCGACAATCCGCCGCCGAGCTTCTACCGCACCATCACCTTCACCGAACTGCCCGGCGGCCACACGCTCCTGCGCATCGTTGCCTACTTCGACACGGCCGACCAGAAGGATGCCGTGGTGCGCCGAGGCTTCCGCGAAGGCGTCATGGAGAGCTTCGACAAGCTCGCCGCCCACCTTGTGTCTCTGGGGACCTGACTCATGAAGTTCGCCGCGTTCATCAAGCCCATGGGCAACAATACCGGCATCGTCGTGCCGCCCGAGATCCGCGATGGGCTCAATGGTGGCAAGAACCCGCTGGTCAAGGTTACGCTCGCCGGTCACGCCTGGCAGAGCAAGATCGCCACCATGGGCGGCGACCTGCTGATCGGTGTTTCCGCCGAGATCCGCAAGATCACCGGGGTAAAGGGCGGCGACACCCACGAGGTCACCCTCGAACTCGACGACCAGCCGAGGGTGGTGGAAGCCCCCGGCGATCTCAGGGCCGCCCTCGACGCCAACCCCGCCGCACAGGCCGCCTGGGACAAGCTCGCCCCCAGCCACAAGAAGGCCCACGTCACGGCAATCGAGGGCGCCAAGGCTCCCGAAACCCGCGCGCGCCGGGTGACGAAGACGATCGAAACCTTGCTCTCGTAGAGCACCGCCGTCGCCGGGCTCCTCCACCGCAAGGCGGGGGAGGGGGACCAAGCGAAGCTTGGTGGTGGGGGCGTCCCACAAACACTGTGCCTGCACACCCCCATCCCCGGGCACTGGCGAAGCCATGCCCGAACTTCAGGAGCCCACCATGTTCCGCCGCACCATCCTCGCCCTCGCCACCGCTGCCTTGACCTCAACCCTCATCCCGGCCACCAAAGCTCAACAAGGAGCCTTCACCATGCCCACTCCCACAAAGTCCGGCTATGTCCCCGTCGAGGGCGGCAAGGTCTACTATGCCACCTACGGGGAGGGCGCCCCGCTGGTGCTCCTGCACGGCGGACTCATGACCATCGAGACCTTCGGCCCCGTGCTCGACCACTTCGCAGCGAACCGGCGGGTCATCGCCATCGAAGCGCAGGGTCACGGCCGCACCGGCCCTCTTGATCGGACGATGTCGTTCAAGGCCATGGCCGCCGACGTCGCCGAGGTTCTCACCGCGCTCGGCCTCGGCGCGGTCGATGTGGTCGGTTACTCGATGGGCGGCAGCATCGGCCTCCGCCTCGCCCTCGATCGCCCCGAACTGGTGAAACGACTGGTGATCGCCTCGTCGGTCTACGCCTTCTCCGGCTGGCACGACTATAATCAGCAGGGCATGCGCGGCCTGAGTGCGGCCGCGGCACCCATGATGGTCGGCACCCCGCTCCACGAGGCCTTTGCCGCGGTCAATCCCGACCCTGCGACCAACTTCCCCAAGCTGCTCGACCAGATGGCCTACATGGGCCAGGACTATGACTGGTCGGCCGAGCTCGGCAGCCTCAAGGCGCCGACCCAGCTGATCGTCGGCGACTGGGACGCCGTCCGCACCAGCCACACCACCAGGTTCTGGGAACTCCTCGGCGGCGGCCTGCAGGACGCCGGCTGGGACGGCTCCGGCATGAATCAGAACCGCCTCGCCATCCTGCCCGGCGTCACCCACTACACCATGCTGACCGAGCCGAAGATGGTGGAAACGGCGCTGGCGTTCCTGAGCTGATCACTGATTGGACGGCAACGCATCCTCGGCGGCTCGACTTATCCAGTTGTTGAGGCGCTGAGGTCTCAGTGCTCCTCCACCGCGTAGCGGGGGAGGGGGACCGCGCATCGAAGATGCGTGGTGGAGGGGGCGGCCGCGGCATCGATCTGCGCAAGTGACTTGACCCCACCCCTCCGCTTCCGACTCTTGTCGCCATGCTTGAGTCGCTCTTCGACACGCCGCCCCGCGACCCCGCCGACATCCTGCACACCGTGTTCGGGCACAAGGCCTTCCGTGGCCAGCAGGAGGATGTGGTGCGCCACGTCACGGCGGGCGGCGACGCGGTGGTGCTGTTCCCCACCGGCGCCGGCAAGTCCATGTGCTACCAGGTGCCCGCCATCGCCCGCGACGGCGTCGGCATCGTCGTCTCGCCGCTCATCGCGCTGATGCGCGACCAGGTCGAGGCGCTGCGCCAGGCCGGCGTCAATGCCGCGACGCTCAACTCCTCGGTTTCGTCGGAAGAGAGCTCCCGCACCTTCCGCGACCTGAAGAACGGCAAGCTGCAACTGCTCTACGTCGCGCCCGAGCGGCTAGTGCTCCCCGGCTTCAAGTCGATGATGCAGGGGGTGAAGATCGCCCTCATCGCCATCGACGAGGCGCACTGCGTTTCGCAATGGGGCCACGATTTCCGCCCCGAGTACCGCGAACTCGCGACCATCGCCGAGGACTATCCCGGCGTCCCGCGCATCGCGCTCACCGCCACGGCCGATCCGACCACCCGCGACGACATCATCGAGCGGCTGGGGCTGAACACCGCCCGGGTCTTCACCACCAGCTTCGATCGGCCCAACATTTCGTACTCGATCGTCGAGCGCGACAATGCCCGCCAGCAGCTCAAGGCGTTCCTCGCCCGCCACAAGGGCAACTCCGGCATCGTCTACTGCCTGTCCCGCAAGAAGGTCGAGGACGTCGCCGACTGGCTGAACAAGGAAGGGGTTCGCGCGCTCCCGTATCATGCGGGCATGCCCGCGCACGAGCGGAGCGCCAATCAGGACGCGTTCCTCAAGGAGGAGTCGCTTTGCCTGGTCGCCACCGTCGCCTTCGGCATGGGCATCGACAAGCCCGATGTCCGTTATTTCGCGCACATGGACCTGCCGTCGTCCATTGAGCCCAAAACCCCGGAACCCGGCCGCGCCGGCCGCGACGGCCTGCCGGCCGAGGCGTGGATGGGCTACGGCATGACCGACGTCGCCCAGCGCCGCCGCATGAGCGACGAGGGCAACGCGCCCGAAGAGGTGAAGCGCGTGGAGCGGAGCAAGCTCAACGCGCTCCTTGCCGTCTGCGAAACCGCCGAGTGCCGGCGCAAGGCCATCCTCGCGCATTTCGGCGAAGCCCATCCCGGCAATTGCGGCGCCTGCGACACCTGCCTGTCGCCCGTCGACACCTGGGATGGTTCCGATGCCGCCATCAAGGCCATGGCCGCCATCTACCGCACCGGCCAGCGCTTCGGCGTCACCCACATCATCGATGTGCTTCTCGGCAAGCAGACCGACAAGGTCACGCAGTTCGGCCACCAGGAACAGCCGGTGTTCGGACAGGGCAAGGATATGGACCAGCGCAGCTGGGGCTCCGTCATCCGACAGCTCACCGCCATGGGGCTCATCGTCGTCGACAACGCCTTCGGCGCCCTCCACCTCTCCGAAGAAGCCCGCCCCGTCTTCAAGGGCGAGCGCAAGGTCACCCTCCGCCGCGACCGGCCGCGAAAAGCCACCGAGACCCGCCGCGCCCTGCAGAATGCGGTAGCGCTACCCCCCGCCGCGCAAAATCTGTTCGAGCAACTGCGCACCGAACGCGCCGCTATCGCCAAGAGCCAGGGCGTCCCGCCTTACGTCGTCTTCCACGACACGACGCTCCGGGCCATGGCGATGGAACGCCCGCAGACGATGGCCGAACTCGGCACCATCTCCGGCGTCGGCGAAAGCAAGCTCAAGCGCTACGGCGCGGAATTCCTGGCGGTGCTGAAGGCAGCCGGCCCGGCCTGATAAGGCTCAAGTCCCTCGCGGCTTCGCCCGTGCGGTCGCGGCCGCTTCGAGCGGGTTCTCTGGCCAGTAGTGCCGCGGATAGCGGCCCTTCAGGTCTTTCGCCACATCCTTCCAACTGCCGCGCCAGAAGCCCGGCAGGTCGCGTGTCGTCTGGATAGGGCGGTGGGCAGGCGAGAGCAGCACCAGCAGCAGTGGCACTTTCCCGCCCGCTACCGACGGATGCCGGTCCATCCCGAACAGCTCCTGCACGCGCACTTCCAGCGCCGGGCCGTTCTCGGCCCCATAGTCGATCGGCAGGTGCGATCCGGATGGCGCGGCGAAGTGCGAGGGCAGCAACCGCTCGATCTCCTGCCGTCGCGCATAGGGCAAGAGCCCTTCGAGTGCTGCCCCGAGGTCGTCCGCGCCGACGTCGCTGAGCCCCGTCTTGCCCAGCAGTGCGGAAGCCAGCCACGCGACATCCGCTGCCAGTCCGGCGTCCGACAGATCAGGCCACTCCTCGCCAAATGTTGTCCGCAGATAGGTGGCTCGCTCGCGCAGCGCCTTCTGTTCCTTCGTCCAGGGCAGCGCGCCGATCCCGAGGTCGGCGATACCTTTGGCCAGAGCCTGCGCCGCCGCTTCTGCGTCGCTGATGGCCACCGGCGCCTCGTCGAGCCGCAAGGCTCCGAGCCGCCTGACGCGCCTCGCTCGCACGCTCCGCGACGCCCGGTCGAAGCTCATCGCCACCTCGTCGACGATCTGGGCCGAGAACAGCTCCTCGATCGTCTCCCGGTCGATCCGTGCCGCCGCCCGTATCCGCCCGCTCGCCGCAGCCCCGGTGATATCGGTGACCACCAGATACTCCGCCGAAGCCAGTGCCTCGGTCTCCTCCAGCATCGCCTGCCGGCCATTGGCGAGCCGGAACCGCCCGCGTGCACCGGCGCGCTGCGCCACCCGGTCGGGATACGCCCGCGCCAGGTGCCGTCCCACTTCGCCGCCGCTCCCGGAATTGCCGACCATTCCCGCCCAGCGCCGCGCCAGCGACTTCGCCTCGTCCGCCCGCTTGCCGCGCTCGCGCCGGAAGCGTTCGAGCCGTCCGCTGAGATCGATCTCGTCACCACCGAGCCCGCGCTCCCCGATCAGCACCGCAATCTCGGCGGCCGTCAGCGCGTCGTCCTCTTCGGCAGCACGATGCACCATGTGTGCCAGCCGAGGGTGCAGCGGCAGCTTGCCGAGGGCCTTGCCCTCGATCGTGATCCGTCCATCTGGATCGATGGCCTCGAGCCCGCGCAGCAACCCCACCGCCTCCGCCCATGCCGGTTTCGGTGGCGGATCGAGAAATCGCAGCTGTCCCGGGTCGCTCACACCCCAGCCGGCGAGATCGAGAGCCAACCCGCTGAGGTCCGCTTCCAGCATTTCCGGCGCATCGAACGCCGCCATCGCCGCGTTCTGCCCTTCGCCCCACAGCCGGTAGCAGACACCCGGCTCGACGCGACCCGCACGGCCCCGTCGCTGCTCCGCCGCCGCGCGCGATATCCGCCGCGTCTCCAGCACCGTCAGCCCGGTCGCGGGCTCATAGGCCGGGGCGCGCCGGAATCCGGAGTCGACGACGATCCGCACCCCCTCGATGGTCAGCGACGTCTCGGCGATCGACGTCGCGAGAACCACCTTGCGCTTGCCTGCGGGCGCCGGCGACACCGCCCGATCCTGGTCCTCGGGCGACAGCTGCCCATAGAGCGGCGCGATCTCCACATCCGCGGCCACCCGGCCCTGAAGCCGCTCCGCCGTCCGCGCGATCTCGGCCTGCCCCGGCAGGAACACCAGCGCCGATCCCGGCTGCGTCCGCAACGCTTCCAGCGTCACCGCCGCCACCTGCTCCTCGAGCCGCATTGCGGGGTCGCGATCCCGATACAGCGTCTCGACCGGAAAGGCGCGGCCGAGGCTCTCCACCACCGGCGCGTCATCCATCAGCGCCGAAACCCGTGCCCCGTCGAGCGTCGCCGACATCACCACGATCCTGAGGTCCTCGCGCAAAGCCGCCGCATCGAGGGCCAGCGCCAGCCCGAGATCGGCGTCGAGCGAGCGCTCATGGAACTCGTCGAAGATCACCGCCGCGACCCCCGACAGTTCCGGATCGTCCAGCAGCATCCGGGTGAACACGCCCTCGGTCACCACTTCGATCCGGGTCTTCGCCGAAACGCGCGCATCGAGCCGCACGCGATACCCGACCGTCGCCCCGACATCCTCCCGCAGCGATTGCGCCATCCGTCGCGCTGCCGCTCTAGCCGCGAGCCGTCGCGGCTCCAGCATCACGATCTTGCCGTCACCCCGCCAGGCAGCATCGAGCAGCGCCAGCGGCACCCGCGTCGTCTTGCCCGCGCCCGGCGGCGCCACCAGCACGGCGAATGGGCCGGCCACGAGCGCCGCGCTCAAGCGGGGCAGGGCATCGTCGATGGGAAGCGGGGCAAGGTCCATGCCGCCTCAATCGGCCAAAACCGGCGGCGGAGCAAGTTCGGCCGTATGCGCGAAGCGCTGCTCTACGAAACGTTCTTCAGCAGGTCCAGCAGCGAGCCTTCGAAGGGGTCCGCTCCGCCTGGGGGCATGTTGCCGGAGATGGCATTGGCCCTGGCGAGCGCGACTTCGCTCCATCCGGTCACGATGGTGATGCCGCCGACCTTCTTGTCCGCCACGTACCACGGCGTGATCAGCGTGTTGAACTGGATGGGCTGGTTGGTGGTCGAGCTGGTGAACACCCGCTTGGTGCGGATGGTCTGGCCCTTCATGGCGCGCTCGTACTCGTCCTTCTGGTCGGCCGGCATGTTCGGGGTCAGCATCATCAGCGACTTGCCGACCACTTCGCGCTTCTCGATGAAGCGGTGCGCCTTGAGCCAGAAGATCGAGCAGTCCATCACGCGGAGCTTCTCGTCGAGCACGACGATGGGCGCCGGCATGTCGCCGACCAGTTCCTGCACCAGCTTCAGCCGGCCCTGCACCTGCAGCTCGCGCTCCATCTCGCGCGTCACGTCGCGCGAGAAGCCGAACAGCTCGGCCACCCGGCCGTTGACCATGCGCAGGTCGGCGATCGTCTCGATCACCCGGACCTGGCCGTCCCGGCGCTCGATGCGCAGGCGACAGTGGAAGCCCTTGCGGCCCTCGAGCGCCTGCGCGATCAGCGTCAGGAACTTGCCGCGGTCTTCCTGATGGTAGAGCTTCACCATCTCCTGCAGCGGCAGCGGCTCTTCGGTGGGCATCCAGCCGAACATCTCGCAGACCCTGTCGGACAGCAGGACGGAGCCGGGGAAGACGACCTTCCACTGCCCGTAACCGGAGCGGCTCTCGATCAGTTGCAGAGCGCGTTCGGCATCCGCGACCGGCGGCCCGAGATCGGTTTCCGCCAGCGAGTCGATCGAGTTCACGATGAGCTGTTTATCGAACATGGCTTCTGCCAGGGTCCCCCCATGGCAAGCTAGCCCCGTCTGGTTAACGATTGGTTGTTCGCCCGGCGTCGTGCCTCAACCGTGGCTGGTCAGTCGGCGCGGGACCGGATTCCCAGCCTGCCCTCGAGTCAGCGCCAGCGCCAGTGCCTGCTCCGCCGGCATTGGTTGGCTGAACAGGAACCCCTGGGCCTCGTCGCATCCCTCGCGGGCGAGGAACATCAACTGCTCGAAACTTTCCACGCCTTCGGCCGTCACCCGGGTGTTCAGCGATCGCCCCAGGCCAACGATGGCGCGGACGATGGCGACCGACCCCTGATCCACCGGCAGCCCGGCAACGAACGAGCGGTCGATCTTCACCTTGTCGAAATCGAACCGTTGCAGGTAGCTCAGCGAGGAGTAGCCCGTGCCGAAATCGTCGAGCGCCACGCGCACCCCCTCGGCGTGCAGGTCTTCCAGCATGCCGATGGCGCCACTGGTCTGATCCAGCAGCACCGACTCCGTGATTTCCAGCTCCAGCCTCCCGGGCTCCAGCCCGCTGGCAGCAAGAGCCTGTCGCACCGCCTCGTTCACCGCGCCGGACTTGAACTGCGCCGGCGACAGGTTGACCGCCACGCCAATGCCATCCGGCCAGCGCACGGCCTCTTCCGTGGCGCGGCGCAGCACGAAGGCGCCGATTTCCTCGATCAGCCCGCTCTCCTCTGCCAGCGGAATGAACACCGCCGGCGAGACCGGGCCACGCGTCGGGCTCGTCCAGCGGAGCAGCGCTTCGAAGCCGACCAGCCGGTTGCTCGTGACGTCGAGTTGCGGCTGGTAGAGGATCGTCAGCTCATCACGGTTGATGGCATTGGCGAGTTCGCGCTTCATCTCGCGCCGCTCGCGCAGCACCTCGTCCATTTCCTGCTCGAAGAAACGGAAGTTTCGGCCGTTTTCGGCCTTCACCCGATAGAGCGCGATATCGGCCTGGTGCAAAAGGAGGTCGGCATCGACGCCGTCGGTACCGGCGATGGCCAGGCCGATGCTGGCGCCGATCTCCACGGCCTCCCCGTCGATCTGGTACGGCGACGAGATCGTCCGGATAATGGCCCGTGCGGTGGTTGCGGCCTGTTCGGGGTCGGCCACCCGCATGAACAGCGCGAACTCGTCGCCACCCAGCCGCCCGACGAAGCCGCCGCTGCCGGCCGCGCTCAGCCGCTGTGCCACTTCGCGCAGCAGCGCGTCGCCCGCGAAGTGTCCCAGCGTGTCGTTGATCAGCTTGAAGTCGTCGAGATCGACCGACATCACCGCGAGGTGGCGTTCGTCGCCGGTGTCGCCGAGGTTGCGGTCGAGTTCGTCGTGAAAATGCAGGCGGTTGGGCAACCCGGTCAGCGAGTCGTGCCGGGCGAGGTGGGCGATCTGCTCCTGCGCCCGCCGCCGTTCGGTCACGTCGCGGAAGAAGATGATGAGCCCGGCGCTCGAGCCATAGGCCTGCACTTCGAGCCAGGCCCCGGCACTGGGCAGATAGTCCTCGAAGGCGATGCTGCGCTGCTCGTGCATGGCCTGGCGATAGCGCGCGAAGAAAGGTTCGGCCTCGCGCGGGTCGACCAGCTCGCGGAAATCCATGCCGATGAACGGGCCGTCGCCCGGGAAGAACGCCGCGGCGCGCCTGTTCATGTACGAGATGCGCCAGTCGCCATCGACGCTCACCACGCTGTCCATGGTGCTTTCCAGCACGTTCGACAACCGCCTCGCCGCGGCGGCCACCTCGACCTCGTTGCGCTTTGCCTCGGTGACGTCGCGCGACAGGGCGAGCAGGCGGGTCACCTTGCCTTCGGCATTGAGCACCGGGGAAACCGACAGATCCCACCAGCGCGGCTTGCCCAGCGCGGTGGGACCGTAGAGCGTGCGCCGCACGGTCTCGCCGTTGCGGGCACTGGCCATCGCGTAGCGCACGGCCGGGGCGACGTCGGCGGGCCAGAAGCTGTCATACGGCCGCCCCTCGATCGTGGCGAAGTCCTCGACCTCCATGATCCGCAGGCCGGGTCCGTTCATGAACACCAGCCGGCCTTCCGCATCCAGCACCTCGATCGCCATGTTCGAGCTTTCGAGGATCGATCGGGCGAACTCATCGGACTCGCGCAGCGCCGTCTCGGCCAGCTTGCGGTCGTGCACGTCCTCGAGGGTGCCGTACCAGAGTCCGATCCCGCCGCCGGCGTCACGCGATGCCGCTGCTCGGGCCCGCATCCAGCGGTATTCGCCCGACTTGAGGCGAACGCGGTATTCGATGTCCACCGGCTCACCCGACGCGAGATGCGAGGACCAGACGGAAATGCTCCGCTCGACATCGTCGGGGTGGAGGGCGCTGGCCCAGCCAGAGCCGAGCGTCTCCTCCGCTGTCATGCCCATGAGTTCGAGCCAGCGGGGGCCCACTTCCAGGATGCTGCCGTCGGGGGCGGCAACCCAGGGAATTTCGGGGTTGAGCTCCACCGCCGTGCGGTAGTGCTCGACGCTGCGGCGCAGGGCGCGTTCGGTTTCGGTCGCCTGCGTCACGTCCTGGATGATGATCTGCAGCCGGCTCGCCGGCACGTCGCCATCGAGTGGGAAGAACGTGCCGCTAAGAACCCGGCTGCCGGCGGACTCGGCGCTGCGCAGCTGCATGCTGCCCGAGGTGCCGCTGCGTGCTGCCGCGCGCAGCCGCCGCTTCACGCGGACCCGATCGCCAGGGTGTATGCGGTCCAGCATGGCGTCGAGCCGTACAGCCGGCCGTCCGGGCCCGCGGCCGCCAATCTGGACGACGAGGTCCTCCGCGATCTGCCAGGTCCACACGGAGATGCCCGCTGCTTCGCCGAGGCGACGCACGGTCTCTTCCGAGACCGTCGCGTCTACCTTGACCGGTGTGGCGACCTTCTGCGGCTCGATCTGCTTCGGCGTTCCGCCAGTCCTGCGCATGCCAACTCCAACCCTTGGCGGGATGCTAGGCTTGCGCTCGCCGACAAATCCTTAACCCCGGTTCATCCATCTGCGGCAAATCCCGTAGTCCCGCGAGGTGGTTAACCGCCAGTAATTGCAAGCTTACGCCGCAGCCCACTCGCCCTTGCGCAGGACCGGAATCTTGCTCCCGTCAGCTTTGATCCCGTCGATGTCGAGTTCACCCGAACCGATCATCCAGTCGATGTGGATGAGGCTCTTGTTGCCACCGCGGGCGGCAATCTCGTCGGGGCTCATCTTGGTGCCGTTGACGAAGCAGTCTGCGTAGCACTGGCCGAGCGCGATGTGGCAGGCGGCGTTTTCATCGAACAGCGTGTTGTAGAACAGGATGCCCGACTTGCTGATCGGCGACGAATGCGGCACCAGCGCCACCTCGCCGAGCCGCCGGGCGCCCTCGTCGGTATCGAGCACCTTGTTCAATACGGCCTCGCCCTTCGAAGCCTTGGCCGAAACGATCCGCCCCGCCTCGAACCGCACCTCGATGTCCTCGATCAGGGTACCGTTGTGGCTGAGCGGCTTGGTCGAGCGCACGTAGCCCTCCACCCGGTCCTTGTGCGGGGTGGTGAACACCTCCTCGGTCGGGATGTTGGGGTTGCAGGTGATGCCGTTCTTGGCCTCCGACGCGCCACCTTTCCAGCGATGCTCGTCGGCGAGGCCGATGGTGAGGTCCGTGCCCGGGCCGGTATAGTGGAGGGCCGAGAAGCGGTGTTCGTTGAGCCAGGTCCAGCGTGCCTTGAGGTTGGCATTGTGCTGCCGCCATGCCGAGATGGGATCATCGACGTTCACGCGGCTCGCCGCGAAGATGGCCTCCGCGAGCTTGTGGATGGCGGTCTCCTCGTCGTCGTTCGGAAACACCAGCTTCGCCCAGGCCGGGTTGGGGTAGGAGACGATATTCCAGTTGATGTCGAAGCCGGTGATCTTTTCGAGCGCCGGGCGATAGGCCATCGAGGTCGCGCGGTTGGCGCGCGCCACCTTGTCGGGATCCTCCTTGGAAAGCATCATCGGGTTGTCGCCCGAGATCGCAAGGCGGGCGGCGTTGTTGCCGAACGCCTTCGCCATGCCCTCGAAGAGCCACGCCGGGGCCCGGTCGAAGCTCTCGGTCGGGGCGTTGCGGTAGCGCGCGAGGGTGATTTCCTCGTCCGAGAAGATCGGCTGCACCAGCCCGGCCCCGGCCTTGTAGGCGTGCTCGGCGATCCGTCGCACCAGCGGCAGCGCCGACATCGGTGCGGTCAGGATCAGGTCCTGCCCCGGCTGCAGCTGCAACCCCACCTTGATCGCCACTTCGGCGAGCCGGTCGAGCTTGACGGGATCGATGGGGGTGCTGCTGGCCATGCGAAGACTCTGCGTCGGAAGGGTAGGGGCGCTATTCCTAGCCAACCAGAGGCGGCGACGCCAGCCGTGCTACTCCGCCGCGGATGACGCTCGATCACGAGATCGACGTGCTCGAGCACCGTTCGCTCGCGTAGGCACGGCGCCCTGCGTCCCATGTCACCGCCTGCATACCGGGATTGCGCAGCCCATCGGCATCCGACCGCCCGCTACTCGACGGGACGCAGCTCTCGCAGCAGCCAGGCTTCCCAACGCGCGTCGCGGTCGATGAACAGGGCGCGACCATCCTGCATGAACTGCAGGACCAGCAGGTCCGAGAACTCCGCCTTCGCGCCGACGCCGTCGCGGGGGCCCGAATGGCCGTTGCCGATCAGCACGACATCCTTGCCTCCCGGCTCGCTCTGCCAGAGCACGTTCGACAGTTCCTCGTAGATCCGGCCATCCTCGTCGATGGCCAGCGGGAAGTGGAAGCTTGTCGAGATGGGCAGCTGTGCGACCACGTCACCCGCTTCGAGCGAGATTTCGAAGCAGCTCCAGTTTTCGCTGGGCGGCGATCCCGTATGGTCCGGCGTCGCCATCATGAAGAGCCGGCTGCTGGGAGAGCGGAGGACCGCGCCCTGCTTCATCCCCTCCACCTCGGCGATGTTGGTCAGCGTCCACGCGCCATCCACTTGCTCGACGAGGATGAACGTCACGAAGTAGCGTTCCACGCCGCCTTCACCGGCTCTGTCCCAGTGTTGCAGCGACAGCAGGAAACGATCGGCAGAAAGTACCGCGAGCGAACTGATCTCGAGCCGCACCGACTGGTGATGCCATTCGGCGGGCGGCAGGATCGGCGCTGCCGGCTCGGGGGCCGTCCCGAAATAGAGGCCCGCCATCCGGCTGTCGCTGTCGTAGGACAGGGATGCGAACCACAGCTGGCCCGACGCATCGAAGGCCGCCGCTCGTGTACGGTCGTCCGCGGAGCTGTCCACGTTGCTGCCATAGACGGTGCCCAGTTCCACCTCGTCCAGCTCGGCGAGCGTGGCGAGCTCCAGGCCGTCGCGCAACGGCGAGAACGGCTTCCGGCCGCGATCCTCGTTCCACCGCTCGATCAGGTGCGACTGGAAGACGCTGCGCATGGGTGGCAGGTCTGCTTCCAGCAGCACCCGATAGCGCTCGAAATAGGCCGAGGCGTAGGGCTGCATCGTCTCGGGCGTCGGCTGTGCGACATCGATCAGCGCGCAGTCGGTGTCGAGCGCGGCCATGTCGGGGATATGATATCGATATTGCCCGGGAATGGTCTCCGCCATCGCCGTGACCAGTTCGAGGTAGCGGCCCCGCCATCGTGCCATGTCCGGGTCAAGGCGCGCCTGCTCGTTGAGGATCGCGACGGTGAGGCGATCCGCATAATACTCCCGGCAGTTCACCGCGTAGTCGTGCCGCTGCAGGTGCCCGTAATCGTAGCGGAACGTGATGGCATGCGCGGATTCGTGCGTAGCGAGCACGAACTGGTTGTAGCGAGCCAGCTCGCCCGCTTCCTCATCGGACGAAAAGAACGACCCCGGCACGAAAGTGCCGTCCGTGAGCACGTCGCTCCACGTCTGCCAGTACGTCGCGACCTCGCCATCGGCGGGCACCGCGCCAGTGGTGATCTCGTACTCATGCGGGTCGTAGAACCAGTAGGTCGTGGTGAAGGGCCCCACGTTCCAGTCGATGCCGGGGTCCCAGCTCAGGCCCGCGTCCTCGTAGATGGCGACGATCTCGGGGATCATCCGTTCCATGCTTCCCGACCGGATCGCATCGACGGGCGCCGCGATGGCTGGAGCCGAACTCAGGAGCAGCGCCAGCAACGTTACCAAGGTCTGCCGAACCATTTGCCGATGCCCTCTCCCCGCGCCCGAACTGTTGCACATCGGGAGGACGGAGGAAACAACTGGCCCCGCGCAGCTCCGCTCGCTGCGGGTACCGCTCCCCTCAATACTGCTCGGGCACATACAGCTCCGGCGGCACCGCCCGGCGCTTGAACCCCGGGTTGCGCACCCGCGCCCCTGAGCTAGGTGGGGGGGGTAGGCTGCGGACAGGACGGCGCACGTGCTGCATACCCCCTCCCAAGCTTCGCTATGCCGCTGCGCGACAAGCTTCGCTACCCTCCCCGCAAGGGGGAGGGTGGGTGGCTCATATAAGTCCTTCGCTGCCCCTCACTCCTCCGCTAGCCCCGCCATCCGCAACCCGTCCAGCACCGCCTTCAGCCGGTTGGGATCCCTGTTCGGCTGGCCGTCCCAGATCAGCTTCAGCGTCACTTCCGGCGTCAGCTTCCGCAGTGTCGCGAGATAGCGCCTCGCCTCGTCCACCTGGCCGAGATGTGCATGCGCCGCCGCCAGCATCCAGTAGGTGCACACAAAGCTCGGGTTCGACGAGATCGAGCGCTTCGCCCAGGCGATCGCCTGGTCGTACTCGCCGCGGATCATGTGCGCATGGGCAATCGCCGTCAGCGGCCAGTAGGCGCCATCCACCGCCGGCGACAGCCGGATCGCGTGCTCGCAATAGGCGATCGCCTCGTCGAGATCGCCGAGGTGCAACTGCACGATGCCGGCGAACATGATCACCGTCAGGTTGTTGGGGTTGAGCGCCACCGCCCGCCGGCTCAGCTCCAGCCCGCGGTCATAGTCCTTGAGGTAGTGGATCAGCATCATGCTGCCGAGGCTCAGCACCACGGCGTCGTCGCGCGCGTGGCTAAGCGCCCGCTCCACCAGTTCGATGCCGCGGGTGTCGTCATCCTCGCCGATCGGCGGCCAGCCCTGCGACCAGCGGTGCAGCATCGCGTTGCCGGCATAAACGAGGTAGGTCGGGTTGTTCGGCTCGAGCTCGATGGCGCGCAACAGCAGGTTCACCGCCTCGGCGCTCGCCGCTTCGGTCTGAGACATGTGCATCGGCAGCGCGCGCAGATAGAGGTCGTAGCCCTCGACGCTGTCCGGCCGCTCCCGCCGCGAGCGTTCGATCTCGGCCCAGCGGATCGTCGGCTCGACGATCGACGCCACCGTGGCCGTGATCCGGTCCTGGAAGTCGAACACGTCTTCCACCGACCCGTCGAACTTGTCGGCCCAGAGGTGGGCGCCGGTCGTCGCGTCGATCAGCTGCGCGTTGATCCGCAACCGTCCGCCCGACCGCCTCACGCTGCCTTCCAGCAGGTAGCGCACGCCCAGTTCGCGCGACACCTCGCGCACGTCCACCGCCCGCCCCTTGTAGACGAAGCTCGAATTGCGGGCGATGACGGCGAAATCCTTGAACCGGCTGAGCGCCGTGATGATGTCCTCGACCACACCGTCGGCGAAATATTCCTGCTCGGAATCGCCACCCATATTGTCGAAGGGCAGCACCGCGACCGAGGGCCTCCGCACCTCCACCGTCACGCCATCGGGCAGGCGAGGGCGCTTGCCCTTGGGCCCGAGCGTCACCTCGAACACCCGCACCGGCCGTGCGATATTCTTGAGCCGCTTGTCGCCGAGGTCGCGGAAATTCGCCTTCAGGCGATCCTGCACCTCGTCATGCACCTTGCCCGACACATAGACCTGGCCCGGCTCGGCAATCGTCTGCAGTCGCGCCGCGATGTTGATGCCGTCGCCGTAGATGTGCCGGTCGTCGTGGATCACGTCGCCCTGGTTGATGCCGACGCGGAACAGCATCCGCTTGCCCTCGGCCACCGGCTGGTTGCGCTCGGCCATCACCGCCTGCATGGCGAGCCCGGCTTCCACTGCGGCGACACTCGACGAAAACTCGGCGACCAACCCGTCGCCCGCGAGGTCCACCACGCGCCCGCCGAAGCGCTCCAGCACTTCGATCACTGCCGTCTGGTGCCCTTTCAGCGCCGCGATCGCCCCCGATTCGTCGGCGCTGACCAGCGCGCTGTACCCAGCAATGTCCGCGCACAGCACCGCCGCAAGGCGTCGCGACAAGACCTGATCCATAACTTTTCCCAAGAGGGGGCGCCCGCCCCCTTTCTAGGTAAAGCTTCGGGCGGTTACTTGCAACGCGCGCGCATCGGACGGTTTTGATCCAACTCAGCTGCCCTTGGGGATCAGCCGGAAATCCGGCAGGTCGCGCAGCCCGAGTTCCGGCCCGGCCGGCGAGTAGACGACGAAGAGCTGCATCGGCCCGCCGCCGGTATTGAGCGTCGAGTGAAACCGGCTTTCCGGAACATACACCGTGCAGCCGGCCGAAACCTTCTGCGTCACCGGCACGCCGTCCGGCGTTTCCACCATCTGCTCACCCTCGCCCGAGATGACGAAGATGATCTCCTCGGCCCCCGGATGGTTGTGCCGCGCATGCCCCTGACCCGGCGGCAGGTCGACCACCCCGCCGCTGAACCGCGTGGCCCCGTTCACCTCCGGCGCCACCGTCAGCGCCAGCCGCCCCCAGTCGAACCCGAACGCCTCGACATCCTTCGGGTAGACGAAATTGTTCTCAGCCATGGCTTTCCTCCTCCCAGCTATGAGGCCTGACGCCCCCTCCACCACGCTGCGCGTGGTCCCCCTCCCCCGCAAAAGCGGTGGAGGAGCACCGCACCCTCAGCGCTCCATTTCAT
>JAEYYP010000261.1 GCA_023428425.1 Pseudomonadota bacterium | reverse complement strand
ATGCCTCAGGTTCACCCCTGTTTGGGCGTCGAAGAGCATGACCTTGGCGGGGTTCCAGCCGAAGCGGAGGGTGTCCTCGACGGCGACGGCGGTGCGGGCCGGGATGGCGGCCCGGAGCAGGTGTTCGCCGACACGCAGGGTGACGATCTTCTCGATGCCGTGGTTTTCGATGTCGTGGACGCGGCCCTCGACTGGAGCGCCGGACTCGACGGAGACGTCCTCGGGGCGGATGCCGAAAGTGTAGGCCCCCTCGCCTGCCCCTGGTCCCGCCAGCGGCAGCTGGAAGTTGTTGTCCATGACGGCGCCATTGCCCACGATGCGGCCGGGCAGCAGGTTGATGGCCGGCGAGCCGACGAAGCCCGCAACGAAGGTGTTGCGCGGATTTGAGTAGACGTCCTGCGGGCGCCCGACCTGGGCGATCCGGCCCTTGTTCATCACGGCGATGCGGTCGCCCATGGTCATGGCCTCGACCTGGTCGTGGGTGACGAAGATGAAGGTGGCGCCGAGCCGCATCTGCAGATCCTTGAGCTCGGAGCGCAGGGACTCGCGCAGCTTGGCGTCGAGGGCCGAGAGCGGCTCGTCCATCAGGAACACCTGCGGTTCGCGCACGATGGCGCGGCCGATGGAGACGCGCTGCATCTCCCCGCCCGACAGCCGGTCGGTCTTGCGATCGAGCAGGTGGGTGATGCGCAGCGTCTTCGAGGCGTAGTCGATGCGCTTCTCGATGTCGGCTTCGTTCATCCGGCGAATGCGGGAGCGGAGCGGGAAGCTCAGGTTCTCGCGCACCGTGAGGCGCGGATAGAGGGAGTATTGCTGGAGCACCAGCGCCACGTCGCGCTCGGCCGGCCCCCAGTCGTTGACGTCGGCGTCGTTGATGTAAATACGACCGGTCGTCGGCTTCTCGAGGCCCGCGATCATGCGCAGCGTCGTGGTCTTGCCGGCGCCGGTGGGGCCGAGCAGCACGAAGAACTCGCCGTCGGCGACGTCGAGATCGAGATCCGCGACGGCGGTGTGCTGGCCGAAGGTCCTGGAGATATTTTCGAGGCGGATGCGGGCCATTTACTGGGCTCCCAGCCGGATGCCGAGCGAGGCGCCCGACTTGCTGTCGAAGAAATGCGCGTGCGACGGGTCGAGGCGAGCGAAGACGCGTGTGCCGGCCTTCTCCACGAACCCCGATGTGGTGCGGGCGCGCAGGGTCTTTTCGCCGAACTTGAGGTCGACGATGTCGAAGCCGCCGAAGGGCTGGATGATGTGCGCTTCGGCGGGGCGATAGCCGGGGCGCTCGTCGCGTGAGACGAGAACGCCTTCGGGGCGGATGCCGAGGGACAGGTCGGCCGGCGCCTGCTTCTGCTCGAGCATGCCGAGCAGCACGCGCGGCAAGGCGAAGCTGGCGCCATCGAGCGAGACCTGCGCCTCGTCGTCGGTACCGGAGATGCGCGTCTGGGCGATGTTCATCACCGGCGAGCCGATGAACTGGGCGACGAAGAGATTGGCCGGGTAGAGGTAGACCTCCGTCGGCGTGCCGACCTGCTGGAGAATGCCCTCGTTCATCACCACTATGCGGTCGGCGAGCGACATGGCCTCGACCTGGTCGTGCGTGACGTAGATGGAGGTCGAGCCGTTCTCGTAGTGCAGGCGCTTCAGTTCGACGCGCATGGTTTCGCGCAGCTTGGCGTCGAGCGAGCCGATCGGCTCGTCGAGCAGCAATGCCTTGGGCCGGCGGACGAGCGCCCGGCCGATAGCGACGCGCTGCATGTCGCCGCCGGACAGCGCCGAGGGGCGCATCTTAAGCAGATGCGTGATGCCGAGCGACGCACCGACCGAGCGCACCGTCCTGTCGATCTCGGCCTTGTCGGTGCCGACGGCACGGAGCGGGAAGGCGAGGTTCTCGTAGACGGTGAAATGCGGATAAAGCGCATAGTTCTGGAACACGAAGGCGATGTCGCGATCGGCGGCGCGCAGGTTCTGGATGGGCTTGCCATCGAGCAGGATGTCACCTGAGTCGATCTCCTCCAACCCGGCGATGGCGCGCAGCGTCGTGGTCTTGCCGCAGCCCGAAGGCCCGAGGAAGACGACGAACTCCTTGTCCTTCACCGTGAGGTTGACGTCGCGGATGACGTGGACGGGGCCGAAATGCTTGTCGATATGGCGCAGTTCGATCTCAGCCATGGGTGTTCCTCCCCACGGCGGCCGAAACCGAGACAGCCCCGGTATCGTCTTCGTCGACCTTGGGTCCATCGGGGGCCGGGATGTGGACGGCGATGTTGAAGCCGATCAGGCCGATCAGCATCACCAGCACCGAGTACTGGTGCAGGACCTCCACCCAGGGCTGGCACAGGAACAGCATGCCGGCCAGCATGAACAGCATCGAACCTGGCTCGATGACGCGGGCGTTGAGACGTCGGAACGCCTGCTGCTTCTCGTATTCGGGCGTGGTGGTCATTTGCGGATCGCTCCGAAGCTCATGCCGCGCAGCAGGTGGTTGCGGAGCAGGAAAGTGAAGATGGCGACCGGGATGAGGAACAGCACCGTGCCGGCGGCAATGACGGTCCAATCCTGCAGGCCCGTGCCGATCTGGCTCGGGATAAAGGGCGGCGCCGTCTGCGCCCGGCGATTGGTGAGGATCAGCGCGAAGGCGTACTCGTTCCAGGCGGTGATGAAGCAGAACACGGCCGTGGCAGCGATGCCGGTGGCGGCCTCGGGCAGCACGATCTTGAAGAACGCCTGCATGCGCGTGTAGCCGTCGACCAGCGCCGCTTCCTCGTACTCCTTGGGTATCTCGTCCATGAAGCCCTTCATCAGCCACACGGCGAAGGACACGTTGAAGGCGGTGTAGAGGATGATGAGCCCGATATGCGTGTCGTTGAGGCCGACGGCGCGGTACATCAGGAACATCGGGATGGCGACCACGATGGGCGGCAGCATGCGCGTACTGAGGATGAAGAAGAGCAGGTCCGCCTCGCCCTTCACCCGGAACCGCGAGAAGCCGTAGGCTGTGATCGTGCCCATCGACACCGCGAGGACGGTCGAGGTTATGGCGATGATCAGCGAATTGATGAAGCGGTCGGGATAGGCCGAAAACACCACCTCGCCCTTGCCGTCGCGGGCGAGACGTTCGCCGCCGTCGAGGACCAGCCGTTCCCACCAGGGGGCGGCTTCGTAGACCTCGGGCGCGACGGGAGCGGTGAGCTGGGCCCGCTTGGTGAAGAGCTTCACGAAGGGCGTGATCTGCGGCTCGAACAGCACGCTGGGCGGCACCGAAGTGGCCTGCACCAGCGGCTTGAAGGCCGTGGTGGTGATCCAGTAGATCGGCGACAGGAAGATGACTGTGATGACCAGCACCACGGCAATGGCGATACGGTTGCCGAGGCGGCCGGAGCGCGTTGAAACGACAGCCATTTCTAGCGCTCCTTGGCCTTGTTCAGATACTTGACGTAGATGTTGGTGATGCACAGCACCATGATCAGCACGATGTAGGCGAGGGCCGAGGCGGGGCCCGTCTGCCACTGCGCGAACGCCATCTTGTAGAGCCGCGAGGAGATCAGTTCCGCCTGCGGCTGGCCGGTCATGACGAAGGCGATGTCGAAGGTCTTGAACGCCTCCATGGTGCGGAAGATCACCGCGATCAGCAGGATCGGCGCCACCAGCGGCAGCGTCACCCGGAAGAAGGTGTAGAGCTTGCTGGCGCGATCGATCGAGGCGGCTTCGTAGAGGTGCTTGGGCACCGCGCTCAGGCCGGCGAGCGAGAGCAGCATGACGAAGGGCGACCACATCCAGATATCGGTGATGGCGACCGCATAGAGCGCGAGGTTCGCGTCGGTCAGCCAGGCGACCTTACCGAGGCCGAGGGCGTAGTTGAGGATGCCCCAGGACGGATCGTAGATGAGCTTCCAGAACAGGCCCACCACGACCGGCGACAGCATCATGGGCAGCAGCAGCAGCGTCGTCAGCAGGCCCTTGCCGGGGATCGGCCGATTGAGCAGCAGCGCCAGCCCGAAGCCGACGACGAACTGCCCGGACACCGAGACGATGACGTACCACAGGGTGGTGGAGAAGCTTCGCCAGATCACCGGATCGGCGAGGATGTCGGCGTAGTTCTTCAACCCGACGAAGTTGACTGCCGCCTTGCTGGAGGCGCGAAAGTCGGTGAACGAGAAGCCGAGCGAGTAGAGCAGCGGAAACACGTTGAAGATGATGAGGAACGC
>JAEYYP010000220.1 GCA_023428425.1 Pseudomonadota bacterium | reverse complement strand
GACCGGGCGTTCCGCTTCGGCGGCGAAGAATTCCTGTTGCTGCTGCGGCGGACATCGCTCGGCGAGGCGGTGACCCTGGCCGAGCGGCTGCGGCGCCGGATCGAGGCGGCGGGCCTGCCGCACCCGCGCGCCGAGGGGTCGGTGGTGACGGCGAGCTTCGGCGTCGCGGCGGCGCGGACGGGCGGCGGGATTGGCAGCGACGAACTCGTGGCGGGCGCCGACGCAGCGCTTTACGCGGCCAAGCGCAGCGGGCGGAACCAGGTGTGGCCGCCCTTGCGCGGTACGCGGCCCGAGGGACGGTCGGCGGAAACACCGGTGCGCGACGCCGGCTGATGGGCACCGTGCTGCGCGTGGTGGGGATCCTTCTGGTGCTGCTCTGTGCCGTTGCGGCGGTGTTGCTGGGGCGGGCGCCGGCCTGGGTACTGGTCGCGTATGCGATGCTGGGAGCGGTGAGCTTCGGCGTTTACGGCTTCGACAAGCGGGCGGCGCGGCGCGGGGACTGGCGGGTGACCGAGGCCTCGATGCATGGCATCGACCTGATCGGTGGCATCGCCGGCGGCCTGCTGGGACAGCTGATGTTTCGCCACAAGACACGCAAGGGGAGCTTTGCGGCCGCGAGCGCGCTCATTGCGGCCGGCCACATCGCGGCGCTGGGCACCCTCATCGCCGGCCTCTGGCGAGTACCCGGGCTGTTGTTCGTAGCCTAAGCCGCTGCTCTGTCTAGGTTTTTTCTGAGTTCGAGCAGAGCGCGGCGCATTGCGTCGAGTTCCTCGCCGGAACATTCCGAGGCATCGAGTATCTGAGAGGGGAAGCCCTGAGCCACTTCGCGCAAGGCACCGCCGCGTTCGGTCAGTTGCGCGATGACCTGACGCTCGTCGGCCGTGCTGCGGGTCCGAGTGACGAGTCCGAGCGCCTCGAGACGCTTCAGGACCGGGGTCAGTGTGCCGGAATCGAGCAGCAGGCGGTCGCCGATGGCGGTCACCGAAAGGCCATCCTCTTCCCAGAGGGTGAGCAGGACGAGGTATTGTGGGTAGGTCACGCCGAGCCGGGCGAGCAGCGGCTTGTAGAAGCGCGTGAAGGCGTGGCTGGCCGAATAGACCGCGAAACACAGCTGCTGATCGAGCCGCAAATCCTTCATCCGTCGCTCCGTAGGCCATGAACTTCTGCCACTCGGTGTAGCGGACATATTCATTGCGTGCAATTGAATTGTGCGCTATGCACTTGTCGTTAGTTGCAACCGGCCCTTCGCGGTCTCATTCGAACGAGGAGTTCATCATGAAGGTTTTGTACACGGCGCACGGCACGGCCCAGCATGGCGGGCGCGGCGGCGGCACCTCGGCCACCGATGACGGCAAGGTATCGGTGAAGCTGTCGGTCCCCAAGGCGATGGGCGGCGACGATGGCCCGGGCACCAATCCCGAGCAGCTGTTCGCGGTCGGCTATGCCGCCTGCTTCCTCGGCGCGATGGCGGCGGCGTCGCGCAAGATGAGCATCAAGCTCGACCCCGAGACGACGGTGAGTGCGGCGGTGAGCTTCGCCGACCGCGAGGACAATGTCGGCTTCACCATCGTCGCCGAACTCGAGGGCCACGCCCCGGGGCTGAGCAAGGAAGAGACCGAGAAGCTGATGGCGGCGGCGCACGACATCTGCCCGTACTCGGACCTGATCCGCAACAAGCACGACGTGAAGCTGACGGCCGTCTGAGGCCGGCGGCACCGCCAAAATGCAAAGAGGGAGCCATTCGGCTCCCTCTTTTTGTTTCGTTGGCGGTCTGTCGCCTACAGCGAGCGGACGACGCTTTCGACGCGGAAGCACTCGATGACGTCGCCGGCGCGGATGTCCTCGTAGTTCTCGAAGGCCATACCGCATTCCTGGCCGACCGGGACTTCCTTGACCTCGTCCTTGAAGCGCTTGAGCGTCTTGAGCTTGCCTTCGTGGATGACGACGTTGTCGCGCAGCAGGCGAACGCCCGCACCACGCTCGACGATGCCCTCGGTGACACGGCAGCCGGCGACCTTGCCGACCTTTGTGATCTGGAAGACTTCGAGGATTTCGGCGTAGCCGATGAAGGTCTCGCGACGCTCCGGCTTCAGGAGGCCCGACATGGCCGCCTTCACGTCATCCACGAGGTCGTAGATGATGTTGTAGTAGCGGATTTCGATGCCCTCGCGGGTGGCGAGATCGCTGGCCTGCTTGTTGGCGCGGACGTTGAAGCCGATGATGATGGCGTTCGAGGCCGTCGCCAACGTCACGTCGGACTCGGTGATGGCACCGACGCCCGAGAACAGGATCTGCGCCGACACTTCGTCGGTGGAGAGCTTGTTCAGCGACGCGTTGATGGCTTCGACCGAACCCTGCACGTCGCCCTTGATGATCAGCGGGAACTTGCTGACGCCCGAGGCCTTGAGCTGGTTCATCATCTGCTCGAGGCTGGTGGCGCCGCCACCGGCCGTCTTCTCGCGGATGGCGCGCTGGCGATACTCGGTGACCTCGCGGGCACGCGCTTCGGTCTCGACGACCGAGAAGCGGGCGCCCGCCGACGGCACGCCGGCGAAGCCCAGAACCTCGACCGGCACGGCCGGGCCGGCTTCCTTCACCTGCGCGCCCTTGTCGTTGATGAGGGCACGGACGCGGGCGAACTCGGTGCCGGCAACGAGGATGTCGCCGATCTTGAGCGTGCCGCGCTGCACCAGAACGGTGGCCACGGCGCCGCGGCCCTTGTCGAGCTTGGCTTCGATGACGAGGCCCTCGGCGCGCCCGTCGCGGGCCACCTTGAGTTCGAGCACTTCGGCCTGCAGCAGGAT
>JAEYYP010000153.1 GCA_023428425.1 Pseudomonadota bacterium | reverse complement strand
TTCCTGCTGGTCCATGTAGGAGCCGATCGCCGCGCCCGTGAGGCCGCCGATGCCGGCGCCGATGAGCGCACCGACCCGCGGGTCGTTACCGGTTGCGCCGCCGATGATCGCGCCCACCACCGCACCGCCGCCCGCGCCGATCAGCGTGCCGCCGGCGGTGTTCGAAAGCTGGCTGTCCCCGGTATAGGGATTGATGGAAGTGCAGGCGCTCAGCGACAGCGCAGCGATGCCGGCGATCAGGATGTTGGTCTTCATTGACGTCCCCCGTTGGGTCTTTCGCCCTTCTTGCCAGCGAATGCGGCAGCACGGTGTCAGCTTAATCCGGAAGCGCCCGGAAATCAGCCGTGTGCCCAGCCGCCATCCACCACGAAATCCTGCGCCGAGATCATCTTGGAATCGTCGGCGGCGAGGAAGAGCGCCATGCGGGCGATGTCGGCGGGATAAAGCCGGCCGGCGAGCGCCTGCTGCTCGTCGATGAGGCGGTTGGCGGTATCGTCGACCCAATGAGTCAGCTGCCGCTCGGTCATGATCCATCCCGGTACCAGCGTGTTGACCCGGATGCCGTGCTTGCCGACATCGCGGGCGAGCGAGCGGGAAAGCCCGTGCATGGCCGCCTTGGAGGCGGTGTAGGCGGCGAGGTTGCCGGTGAGGATCATCCAGCTGATCGAGCCGAAGTTGGTGATCGAGCCGCGCTTGGCGGCGACCATGCCGGGCAGCACGGCCTGGGCGGCGAAGAAAGCGTGCTTGGCGTTAACGGCGATCGACTTGTCCCAGAACTCCGGCGTCACCTCTTCCCACTTGTGGCGCAGGTCGTTGGCGGCGTTGTTGACCAGCGCCAGGGCCGGACCATGCGCGGCCTCGAAATCGCGGATGGTGGACTGGTAGGCGGCGATGTCGGTGATGTCGCAGCGGGCGAACTTCACCGTGGCGCCGGCGGCGTTGAGTTCGGCCTCGAGCTTCTTGCCCGCCTCCTCGGCGATATCGACGAAGCCGACCTTGCTGCCCTGTGCCGCGAAGGCGCGGACGATGCCCTCGCCGATGCCGGACGCGCCACCGGAAATCACGACAGGCATGCCCTTGAGGCTGGGATAGATGGCGAATTCGGACATGTGAGGCTCCCCCTGCAAAACGTTCCGCGGGTGTCTAGCGTGATGGTCCTGATGCAGCAAGGGTGCTGCGCCCGACACCTCTCGAAAGGCGGAGAGCCGGCGGTTATCTTTTACAATAGCGCGGCGCGCAGAAATGAGGCAGAACCCGGTGTTTCCGGGAGTGCCCATGCCGATCTCAAGCCAGGTCTTTGTCCGCTCGACGCTGGCGCTGCTAGCCGTCGGACTCGTCGCGCTGCTGGCGATCGTGGGGACGGTGATCTACCTCGGCGAGCGCAGCCAGAGCTATTTCAACGAGGTGCTGGAGGCCCGTGACGCGCGCGCGGCGGCGGTGGACCTGCGCAATACGCTGCGCGTGGCCGAGACCAACCAGCGCGGCTACATCCTGAGCGGCAACGAGGCGTATCTCGAGACCTATGGGCGCGCAAAAGAGTTCCTGCCGCAGCGGATGGATGCGCTGCGCCTCGTGCTTGCCCCCTACCCGACTGCCGAGGCGCCGCTGGCGGAGTTCACGCGGAACGTCGACGGCAAGGTGGCGGAGATGGATGAAACCATCGCCCTCGAACAGGCCGGGCGCCACGACGACGCGGTGGCGATCATCCGCACCGACCGCGGCAAGGAGCTTATGGATGGCGCCATCACCTTCCTGACAGCGGTGATCACGGCGGCCGACGAGCGGCTGACGGATGGCGTCGCCGAGCAGCGGCGGAATGCCGAGTGGCTGCGCTGGGTGTCGATCGTCGGCGGCGTGATGATCATCGCCGTCGTCGGTGGCTCGGCGCTGACCGTGTGGCGCTATACGCGCGAACTGGTGCAAGCGCGCGATGAGGTGACCGCACTCAATGCGGAGCTCGAGGAGCGGGTGCGGCTCAGGACCGCCGACCTGACGCAGGCCAACGACGAGATCCAGCGCTTCGCCTATATCGTGACGCATGACCTGCGGGCACCGCTGGTCAACATCATGGGTTTCACCAGCGAGCTCGAGGAAAGCGTCAAGAGCGTGCGGGCCCTGCTCGACCGCGAAGTGCCCGACGCCGATCCGGTAACGGAACAGGCCCGCGTCGCCGCGACCGAGGACCTGCCCGAAGCGATCGGCTTCATCCGCTCGTCGACGCGCAAGATGGACGGGCTGATCAACGCCATCCTCAAGCTCTCGCGCGAAGGTCGGCGCGTGCTGAAGGCAGAGCGCGTCGATGTGAACCAGCTCGTCGCTGCGGGCGCGGCGGCGATTGCGCACCAGCTGGGCGAAGCGGGCGGCGAAATGAAGCTCGACGTGAACGTGCCGGCGATCTCCACGGACCGGCTTTCGCTGGAGCAGGCGATCGGCAACCTGCTCGACAATGCCGTGAAATATCGCGCCAAGGACCGGCCGCTGCGCATCCACGTGCGCGGCAGCGTTGCGCCGGGACAGCTGATCGTGCTGGAATTCGAGGATAACGGGCGCGGCATTGCCGAGCAGGATCGCGAGCGTGTTTTCGAACTGTTCAGGCGGTCCGGGGTACAGGATCAGGCCGGCGAGGGCATCGGCCTCGCCTTCGTTCGCACCGTGGTCCGCAACCTCGGCGGCGACATCACCATGAATTCCGTGTTCGGCCAGGGGACGACGTTCCGCATCACCCTGCCGCGCACCCTGCAGGTCGGGAGCACCAGCACATGAGCGACAACCAGAAGCCCGTGACGATCATCATGATCGAGGACGACGAGGGGCATGCCCGCCTCATCGAAAAGAACATCCGGCGTGCCGGGGTCAACAACCAGATCATGCCGTTCACGAACGGTACCAGCGCACTGGACTACCTGTTCGGCGCCGATGGCAGCGGGACGGTGAGCGCCGGGCGGCAGCTGCTGATCCTGCTCGACCTCAACCTCCCGGACATGACCGGCGTCGACATCCTGGCCAAGATCAAGAGCAACGAGCACCTGAAGCGCTCGCCCGTGGTGGTGCTGACCACGACCGACGACAGCCGCGAGATCCAGCGCTGCTTCGACCTGGGCGCCAATGTCTACATCACCAAGCCGGTGAACTACGAGGGCTTTGCCAACGCCATCCGGCAGTTGGGCCTGTTCTTCTCGGTGATCCAGGTTCCGGAAACCGCCTGATCCCATGTCGAGCGGCGGTACCATCCTGTATGTCGATGACGACGAAGCACTGGCCCGGCTGGTGCAGCGCGCGCTGACGCGCCGGGGCCATCAGGTGGTGCTGGCCGCCGATGCCGAGCAGGGCCTCGCCGCCGTGGCGGCAGGCGGCATCGACGTCGTGGCGCTCGACCACAACCTGCCGACCGGCACCGGTATCGACTTCCTCGGTGCGCTGGCCGGCGTCGAGAGCGCGCCGACGGTCGTCTACGTCACCGCCTCGGCCGAGGTGGACACGGCGGTTGCGGCCTTGCGCGGCGGTGCGGCGGACTTCGTGCCCAAATCGGTGGGCGACGACTTTCTGGTGCTGCTCGCCTCGGCGCTCGAAAACGCCATCGAGAAGACCCGGCTCAGGGCCGCCCGCGACGCAGCCGAGCAGGAAGTGCGCGAGGCGCGGGACCGCGCCGAGCTGCTGCTGCGCGAGGTGAACCACCGCGTCGCCAACAGCCTGTCGCTTGTTTCCTCGCTGGTGAACCTGCAGGCCAACGCCATCAAGGACCAGGTGGCCAAGGACGCGCTGGCCGAGACGCAGGCCCGAATCTTCGCGGTGTCGGCAGTGCACAAGAGCCTCTACGCCTCGGGCGACGTGCGCTCGGTGCAACTCGACGAGTACCTGACCTCACTGCTCGACAACCTCGAAGGCACCATGCGCGGTGAGGGCTTTGGCGCTTCGATCGTGCGGCAGCTGGGCCCGGTGATCCTGAGCACCGACAAGGCCGTGTCGGTAGGGATCATCACCACGGAACTCGCCACCAACGCCTTCAAGTACGCCTACCCGCCCGGCGTGCCCGGCGAGGTGCGGGTGGTGCTCGATGCCGAGGCGGGCGGCGTGACGCTGACCATCTCCGATGACGGCCCGGGCTGGGACGGCACAGGGCCGGCGAAGGGAACAGGGCTGGGCAGCAAGATCATCGGGGCGATGTGCCGTACCCTCGGCGCGAGCATCGCCTACCGCGTCGCGGGCGGCACCGTGGCCGAGGTACGGTTCGCGCTGGCCTAGCCACCGCCGTCACGGCAGCGACATCCGCTGCGGGTAGGAGCAGGTTTCCTTAACCCTGCTGGCTCGCTCATGTCCCTCGACCTCGTCAAACCCGCCCAGATCGCCCTCCTCAGCGGGCCCACGCAAGAGGATTGCGATCGACTCGCGGGCCTCGAAAGGACCGAGGCCAACCATGCCGGGGCGCTCGCGGCGCTCCCCTGCTTGCAGCGGGTTGAGGCGCCGGTTTCGGACCTGGTCGCGCCCTTGAGCTTCCCGCTCACCGTGGCGGCGTGGAACCTCGAACGCTGCTACGCGGTGGAGAAGTCCGCCGAGGCGATCGCACGCGAGAGTGCCGATATCGCGCTGCTGTCGGAAGTCGACAACGGCATGGCGCGGACGGGGCAACTGCACACCTCGCGCGAGCTGGCCGAGCGACTGAGCATGGCCTACGCCTTCGGGGTGGAGTTCCTCGAGCTGGAACTGGGCGGCGAGGTGGAACTCGAGTTCTGCACCGACGATTTCAACCTGCACGGCTTCCACGGCAATGCGCTCATGGCGAGGACGGCGCTTCAGGCACCGGTGATGATCCGGCTCGAGGACTGGGGGCACTGGTTCACGCCGGAGACGCCGGCCAAGCGGATCGGCACACGCTGCGCCATCGCCTCGGCGGTGATGACGACGGACGGCCCGCTCTACGCCGTGTCGGTACATCTCGAGAATCGCGGCGACGCCAGCTATCGCGAGGGGCAGGTGCGGCGGTTGCTCGACGCGATCGACGACCTGGCGGGGGATGTGCCGGTGATAATCGGCGGCGATCTCAACACCGGGCTGGCCGATGGCGGCGACTTCGAGAAGGAAACGCTGTTCGGCCATGCGGCGGGGCGCGGCTATGAGCGGCATGGCGGGCCGCTCAAACAGACGACGACGCGACCGAGCCGCGTGAGCCGCAACCCGCGCGGGACATGGAAACTCGACTGGTTCCTGACGCGCGGACTGGTGGTGGAAGAGAGCCGCATCGTACCGGCCCTGGCGCCCGACGGCGAAGTGCTGTCCGACCACGAGATGATCGTGGTGAAGGTGGGTGGGTTCGGGAGGTAAGGGCCATGGTGCGTCCCCATGCCGGGGTCTAGAGTGTTGCTGTAGCGGGAACGTGACAAGTGCAGACCTTGGCAACACCCTCCTCCTAGCTCTGCTACGTCGCTATCGCTCCTAGCGACGCTACCTCCCCCCGCAAGGGCGGGAGGTGGCCAGTGGCCCATTCCGCCAAAGGCAGTTGCCCTGCGCTTCGCAGGAGAAGCCTCGGTCAGCGCCTCCTCAGATGCCCTCGTCTTCAGCGATCGCCTTGCGGGTCGGCGTGGGGATGCCGAGTTTGTTGCTGCCTCCGCCTGTCGGCAACTCCCAACAAGGTGGAGGCCGCTGGTCACCGTCCCCCTTGCGGGGAAGGTACCGAAGCTTGGGCGCGTCAGCGCCTTAGCGGAGGTAGGAAGGGGGGTTCGGCGAGGATCGTGCACAAATGCTGACCTCGGCGACACCCCCCTCCTAGCTCTGCTACGTCGCTGCGCTCCTAGCGACGCTACCTCCCCCGCAAGGGCGGGAGGTGGCCAGTGGCCCATTCCGCCAAAGGCAGTTGCCCTGCGCTTCGCAGGGAGGGACCGCCGGGGGCAGCGCCCCCCTCAGATGCCCTCGTCGTCCGCGATGGCCTTGCGAGTCGGGGCGATGTCCATGGCTTCGACCTTCGCCAGCAGCGCCTCGATCTTTTCCACGTTGGCGATGTGGCGGGTTTCCATGGTGAAGTTCAGCGTCACGTATTCGCGGCCGGGGCAGAAGGTGCAGATGTTGGCGGCGGGGTGCCAGGCGCCGCAGAAGATCGGCTCGATCATGCCGTGCGTCATCGGACCATAGGTGCGGTGCGGCGGCACCAGGGTCAGCACCACGTGGACGCCACCGTTGAAGCGCCAGAAGCGGCGGCCCGGCAGGAACGGCAGCGCCTTGTTGAGCGAGCGCAGCGCCTTGAACATCGAGTTCATCATCACCTGGAACTTGGTGATGTCCTTGCGCTCGATCTGGTCGATGGTGTCGTCGACCTTGCGGACATAGGCGACGAAATCGTCGAGCACCTCGAACTTGGCTTCCAGCGCCCGGACGCGGAAGAAATCATCGTCGGCGTCGTGGCGCTTGCCGTCGAGCATGGTGTAGGCGGCGCCGATCACCTTCTTGCTCATGTGCTTTTCGGCGCCTTCGCCGTTGAGCGCGTGAGTGACCAACGCGAACATCAGCGAGCGCTGGCGCACGCCGAGCTTGTTGGCGAGGAGGCGCAGGCGGTGGCGCTTCAGCGCCAGAGTCTTGAAGCCCCACGGCTTTTCGGGCGGGGCCAGGAGGTTGGCGAGGGTGACGTACATGAACGTCATGCCCCAGCCGCGCAGGGTGCCGGCGATGCGGGCCTTTAGCCCGACCTTGTTGGTCTTGTCGCTCATCACCCCGTGGCCGGCCGAAGCCGAACGAGTCAGCAGGGCGGAATCCGAGCCTTCGAGCAGGGCGTGGCTCGAGCGGACCTGGATGATGGACGCGCGGCCCTCGGCATCGGGGCCGCCACGCAGCACGGCAGCCTGCACGCGGAACAGCGGCAGGTCATCCTGCGCGAAGATATCCTCGGACTTGCCCAGCCACTTGTCGGGATAGCCGTCAAAGCTGTCGACTTCCTCGACATGGGTGATGGCATCGAGCAGGTGTTTCGGGAACGGCTGCCCCGGACGGGCGCCGACGAAGCCGTGGCTCAGCTGGGGGGCAAGCGCCACCATGTCGGCGACGAGGTTGCCGAGTGTTTCCTTGTCGAAGGAATTCTTCGAGAAAGCGGTGAAGAACACCGTGTCGCGGGCCTCGTAGAGGAACCACTGGAAATCGGTGAACAGGGCCTGCGGGTGCTTGTTGACCGCGGCCAGGGCCAGGTCGAGAATCTCGGCGTGGTCGTTGGCAAAGCTGGAAGAAGAAAAGCTCTTCAAGACACGGTCCCCCTCGTTTCCGGTTCGTTAATTCTAGTCTACGCCACCGGCCGGTCAATCGCCTCGGCGGATAGCCGTTAATTCCCCGCCAGCCGGGGCCTCTCCCGCCCCTTCCCACGGCGCCGATGAATAGCGGGTGAATGCCCGCACACGCCGTCCGAACGGAGGTGAACACCGCCCATCTGCGCATTATTCCATAACGCACCGTTGATTGGCAGGAAGGGTCGCATTGTTTAGGATGGTTCCAAACTGCGTCGCCAGACGGCAGGGCAGCCAATGACTTGTATTGGCCCGCACGCGTCGAATTGACCTATGTCAATGGCCGGTAACGTGGACTAGCTATCGGTTTGCCGGTGGGCTGCCAGCGGGTGCAAGTCCCGCAGGAAGATTGGGTCGACGATGGATTATCGCGGGTATTTCGAAGACGCCGTGGATGCACTCAGGGCGGAGAAGCGCTACCGCGTGTTCGCCGACCTCGAGCGGATCGCCGGCAAGTTTCCCCGCGCCGTCTACCGTGACCAGTCCGACAACGAGCGCGAGATCACCATCTGGTGCTCGAACGACTACCTCGGCATGGGCCAGCACACCAAGGTCATCACCGCCATGCAGGAGGCGGCCGCCAAGCTCGGCGCCGGCGCCGGCGGTACCCGCAACATTTCCGGCACCAACCGCCCGCTGGTCGAGCTCGAGCGTTCGCTCGCCGATCTGCACCGCAAGGAATCGGCGCTAGTGTTCACCTCGGGCTTCGTGTCGAACGAGGCGGCGATCTCGACCATCGCGCGGCTGCTGCCCGATTGCGTGATCTTCTCGGACCAGCTCAACCACGCCTCGATGATCCAGGGCGTCCGCCAGAGCGGCATGCAGAAGGTGATCTTCCGCCACAACGACGTCGCCCACCTGCGTGAACTGCTGGCCGGCGTCGATCGCAAGCGGCCCAAGCTGATCGTGTTCGAAAGCGTCTACTCGATGGATGGCGACATCGCTCCCATCAAGGAGATCTGCGACCTCGCCGAGGAATTCGGCGCGCTGACCTATATCGATGAAGTGCACGCGGTGGGCATGTATGGCCCGCGCGGCGGCGGCATCGCCGACCGCGAAGGGCTGATGGAGCGCATCGACATCATCGAGGGCACGCTCGCCAAGGGGTTCGGCGTGATGGGCGGCTACGTGGCCGCCAACCGCGCCATCATCGACGCGATCCGCTCCTATGCGCCCGAGTTCATCTTCACCACCGCCCTGCCCCCGGCGCTCTGCGCGGCGGCGCGTGCCTCGATCGAGCACCTCAAGGGCAACGGCGAAGAGCGGCTGCAGCACCAGCGCCAGGCGGCGCTGACCAAGGTGATTCTCGCCGATGCCGGCCTGCCGGTGCTGAAGACCGAGACGCATATCGTGCCCGTCATGGTGGGCGACGCCCGCCTCTGCAAGGCGGCCAGCGACATGCTGCTCGAGAAGCACAACATCTACATCCAGCCGATCAACTACCCCACGGTGCCCAAGGGCACAGAGCGCCTGCGCATCACGCCGACGCCGCTCCACACGGACGAGATGATCATCGAGTTGCGCCATGCTCTGGTGAGCGTGTGGGCGACGCTCGAGATTCCACGCGAGCGTCCGGCGCCGAGCGTCACCGCCAACAAGCTGAAGAGCGGCGACCTGACCCTGACCAACGTCGGCGGCTGACGCTCCGGATCACGGATCCAAGGGGTCTCCCGAGGGCGGCCCTTTTTGCTGCTGGATGAGGGTTCCGGGTAGCGGTGGGACGCGTGCCGGTTCGGGGTGGGGAACATCCACCCATATCGTCGCGCCGCTGCGACGCCGCTCCGAAGCTCCCAGCCGCCAGCCCTGCGTGGCGGCGACCTCGCTGGCCACCGACAGGCCCAGGCCGCTGCCCTCCCCCACCGAGCGATCACGATCGAGCCGGTGATGCCGCTGCAACGCGGCGACAAAGGCCTCGCCGCGGAGGCCGGGGCCGGTATCGTGCACCGCGATACGCCAGCCATCGCCCCGGCGGCGGAGGCCGATGAGCACGCGCCCCTCTGACGTATACTTGATGGCGTTGGACACGATGTTGGCGATGACCCGCATCAACGGATAGGCAGGCACGGCCGCGTCCGGCGCAGCGAGGACGAGGTTGAGACCGATTCCTTTCTCCGCCGCTTCGGGGCCGAACATGTCGGCGACGCCGCGCAGAACGGCGTGCAGGCCCGGCTGATCCGAAGCCGGGCCGATGGCGGCAGGCGGGACCGAGCCCACCGGGATGGCGCCGGTCCGCTCGGCGAGACGATCGGCGACCAGACGCTCCATGTAGGCCAGTGCCGACTCGACCTGGCCGGCATCGCCACCGGCTTCGCCCGGAAGGCGGGCATTGAACATCTGGCGGAACGACAGACGGAGCGCGTGCATGGGCTGGCGCAGGTCGTGCACGGTATCCTTGACGCTCTCCTCGCGCTGACGGGCGGTCTCGGTGACAGTCTGGTAGCTGTCCTCGAGCAGGGCCAGGCGCTGCGTGAGCGCGAGGTTGCGCTGCGCCTGCGCCAGGGTTTCCTGCGTCGCCGCCTGGCGCTGCTGGTTGTAGCGATCGAAAATGGCGAGGCCCATCATCATGGCATCGATCGCCAGCGCCAGGCGGATGGCGTCGTAGGGCGTGATGAAGTCGAGCTCGACGCCGAAGGCAAAGCGGGCAGTGAAGAGCAGCGCCGGGATGAAACCGGCGGTCCAGCCCAGGAGATAGAACCGCACCTCGCGGAACCGGCGGCGGGCAGAGACGAGACCTGCGACGAGGAAAATGAGCACGCTCGCCGAGATCATCTGGACAAGCAGGCGCTTCAGCAATTGTGGATCGACGACCCAGAGCACGACATCGAGCGCGATAACCACGACGATCAGCCCCAGCAGCACCCGGTGCATGACCGGGTGGTATCGCGCGGTCTGCAGGAACGCGGCCGCGAACAAGGCGCCGAACACCATCACCGCCGAGCCGAGCACGATCGACGCCATCGAATTGAAGCGCGGCAGCATGGGCCAGAAGTACTGGAATGCGGTGCCATCAGCGTGGGCGATGTAGGCGAGGATGGCGAACAGGTAGGCGGCATAGGCCGCGAACACCGGCTGGCGCAGCACAGCAAGCGCGAGCAGCGCCAGCACGATCATGACGCTCATCATGCCGTAGAAGGCGAAGCTCTTGGCCCGGTTGACGCTGCCGATGGCCGCAAGGCTCTCGGGCGTTTCGAGGCTGAACGAGATGCGCGATGAGCCCTGCGAATAATAGGCGACGACGAGCGTTGCCGGCTCCCCCGGGGCAAGGCGGAAGGGAGCGACCATCTGCGGATCGGCAACCGGTCGGGCGCCGAATGGGCTGTCTTCGGTCAGTTCGAGGAGTGTCGAGGCCTTCCCGTCAGCGCCGACCAGGTAGACCGCAACCTTCTGGGTGAAGTTGGCGTGGAGCAGCAGGCGCCAGGCAGTCTCGTCGGTGGTGGCGTTCACCAGCCCGAGACGCAGCCATAGGCGCGCCGCGGTGTAGCCGAAATCGGGAACGACGCCGTCCAGCGGCAGCAATTCGAGGCCGGAAGGCGGCACGAAGTCTTCGACAGTGAGTTGCCAAGCCGGGTCGGTGATGTATTCAAATTGGCTACCGACGGCCTCGACGCTGGCGGGGCCGGTGAGGACCAGCTGGCGCGGCCCGGCGGCGGAGACGGGGAAAGCGATGCAGAGAACCGTAAGCAGCAGCATCAGGGCCCCGAGGGCGGCCCGTGTCGCCGGGTGGAGCGGCAGCCCTTGAAGACCCGGGTGCTGATCGCGGACGATCATGCGTTCGTCTCGTGGGGCCTCGCCAAGGCGCTGTCGGCGGTTGCGAATATCGACATCATCGGGTCCGTGACCAACGGGATCGAAGCAATAGTCGAGATACGCCAATCGAAGCCGGACTGCGCCATCCTCGATTACAATATGCCGGGCGCGAACGGACTGGAAGTTTTTCTCGAAGCAAAACGCTGGCACCCGGATACTCGATTTATTCTTCTGACCGGCACGGCAACGACGCAGGCCGTGAAATCGCTGGTCGATGCCGGCGTACACGGGGTGTGTCTCAAGGACAGCGACCCGGACGAGATCGTCGATCTGGTGCGGCAGGTCTGCGCTGGCCGCAGCGTGATCGGCCGCAGCGCGCGGCAACTGCTGGAGGCGGCGGTTGAACGGGTGGCGCTCACCGAGCGCGAAATGAGCGTTCTGCAGGCGATAGGCCGCGGCCACACCAACGCCAGCGCCGCCGAGGCGCTCGGCATCAGCCCCAAGACGGTGGACACCCATCGCACCACGCTGCTGCGCAAGTTCGGCGTCAACTCCACCGCCAGCCTGCTGCTCGCGGCGGTGCGGGCCGGGCTACTCGACCCCGGCGCCATCCGCTGACGACGCGCCGACAGCAAAATCAGGTAATCGCCTGATGGGCGCTCTCCGGCGATTGCGGTGAACTCCCCCCTGCCCGAACCGAAACAACGGTTGGCGGCTGTCTTGGGGAGGACGCAATGGATACCATGGGGCTTCTGGCCTATTTCGCGGCGCTGATGGCCTTCACGGCCTCGCCGGGGCCGATCGTGGCAGTGCTGGCGGCGCGCTCGGTCGGCAATGACAGCCGCGGCGCCGTCGCCTTCGCAACAGGGCTGTGCATCGGGGAAGTGGTGGTGGTGTCGGCCGTGGTTGCCGGTCTCGGGGCGCTGGCGCAGGCGGAACCCGAATGGTTCGCCGTGGCCAGGTATGCCGGCGTCGCCTACCTGCTGTGGCTGGCGGTCCGAATCTGGGCGGACAGTTCGGCCAAGGGCGGCGCCGCGCGGAGCGGCGGGCTTGTCGCTTCGACCGGGGCCGGCTTCGCCCTGTGTGTGGGGACGCCGTCGGTATTCCTCAGCTACATCCTCTTTATCCCGATCGCCGCCCCGCAAGGGATCAACAGCATCGAGCAATCGGCACTGCTGGTCCTGGTGACGGCGCTCGCCACGGTGCCGGTCTATTTCGGCATCATCCTCATCGCCCGGCAGTTGAAGCGGGTGACCCTGACACCGGCGACGTCCAGCCTCATTGGCCGCATCACCGCAACGGTGATTGGGGTGACGGCAGTGTGGATCCTCGCTGCCTGAGTGGCCGCTCCCCAGCGTGAACCGCCAGCGGCTTGATTTCGCTCAACGCGGCGGACGTCCAGATGCTGCACCCTGCATCCTCAGGTACAGGAGATGCAGCGATGAACGTGACGATCGTCTACGACAGCGTTTTCGGCAACACCGCAGCGATAGCAAAGGAGATGGCCGGGGCGCTCGAAGCGGGGCATCAGGTGCGGCTGCTGCCCGTGGCCGAGGCGGTAGGCATCGGAACCGACGACATCGACCTGTTGATCGTCGGCTCGCCCACCCGCGGTTTCCGCCCGACCCCGGCCATCGACGAGTTTGCGGGCGGCCTCGCGGGCGGGAGTGGACGCCGCGCCGCCGTGTTCGACACCCGCCTCGACATGGAAGAGATCCACCCTGCCCCGCTGCGCTGGGTGATCAGCGCGGGCGGCTACGCGGCCCAGCGCATAGCCCAGGATCTCGAGCGCCACGGCTACGTCATCGCCGACAGCGCGGGGTTTCTCGTGACCGGCACGGAGGGGCCTCTCAAGGATGGCGAGGTCGAGCGGGCACGGGAGTGGGTGCGGGGGTTGGTTAGCTAGGTGGTGATGTCGAGGCGCATGTGACGTTCAGCGGCCGACCGGGGTCAGCAGGCGTTGCCGCTGAAGGTAGGCCAGAGCGTCGCCGACGCCATCTTCGGCTGTTATAGCGGCACCCAGCGAACTGGCTCTCTCAGCCATTGTCGTGTCGCCGGTAGCGCGAGAAATGGCCTCGGCGAGCTTCTGCGCGGTCAGGTGCTTCTGTTCGATCGGCGCCGGCCCCACCCCCAGTGCCTGCACGCGCCTGCCCCAGAACGGTTGATCGCCGAAGAAAGGGCAGATGACAGTAGGCTTGCCTGCCCGGAGGGATGCGGCCGTGCTTCCCGCTCCACCATGGTGGACGCAAGCCGCCATCAACGGGAACAGCTTGTCGTGCGGAGCGCCTTCGATGACGTGCACATGTGGAGCGCCGGCACCCTGAGCAGTGATGGCGCCACCGCCGGTCGCCACGACTCCACGCCTGCCTGCACGGGACAGCGCGTCGATGACCACGCTCGTCATGGCAACAGGGTCGAGCCCCGGCATGCTGCCGAACCCGACATAGACCGGCGCCTCGCCAACGGCCAGAAACGCCGAGAATGCGGGATCGGGGTTCCACCCGGAGTTGTCGTCGAGGAACCAGTTTCCAGTGACGCGGACGCTGTCCGGCCAATCCTTCGGCACCGGCAGCACACGAGGGCTGTAGGCGTAGAGGGTTGCCGCCGGCCTCAACGGTCGCGCCGGCCGTGACTTGAGGCCCAGTTCCGACACGCGCCACTCCGCGACCATCCCGCGGAAGATCGCCTCGCCGCTGCCGGCCATGAGGCTGTGGGTCAGCCGGTTCAAGGGTCCCAGCGACTCGAAGGGCACCAGTGGACTGGCGAACTCCCGGGTTGGCGTGAACCCCGGCAACGGCGATGCGAGGACAGCCGGGCAGCCGAGCTTTTCGGCAATGTGCGGCGCGGCGATGGCTTTGGGATGGTAGACGATCAGTTCAGGCCGAAATGCCTGCGCCGCCGCCCATTCGAGCGTCAACTCCTTGCGGCCGATCGGCTTAAAGTGCTTGATCAGCTTGAAACCCGCTGCAAAGCCGCCGCTGCCGGACAGGGCAGCCTTGGCCTCCGGGGTTTCCATGAGGTCAAGGAACTCGCCGGGCAGGTGGGCGAAGCGGATGCCTCGACTTCCCACGAACGCCTCGAACTGCGTCGGCGCCGCCATCATCACATCATGGCCGGCTGCCTTCAGCCCCAATGCCAGTGCGACGTAGGGCTGCACGTCGCCGCGAGTGCCCAGGGTGTGGATTGCGACTTTCAACGGGTCAGGTCCCGGGAATGCGGTTCGGCAGATGCGCGAACGGCCGGCCTCAGTCGCCAGGATCGCCAGGAATGGCGGGCGCAATGGCCTCGAGTGCTGGCGGCCCGACCAACACATTCCTGCCCCTGACCGGATACCAGGGACACCCACGCGCTTCTTGCACCTCCGCGCCGACGACGCAAGCCAGCCTCAGCTCGTCAGCACGATGCGCATCAGGTCGGCGGTGTTCCTTGCGCCGAGCTTTTCCATGACGCGGGCGCGGTGGACTTCGATGGTGCGGGGCGAGATGCCGAGGTTGCGGCCGGCTTCCTTGTTGGACTGGCCGTTGGTGATGAGCTGGAGCACCTCGCGTTCGCGCGGGGTAAGCTGGGCGAAGCCGCGTACCTCGACGTTGCGCTTGCCGCCTTCGAGAGTGCCGACATGGACGTTCTCGCGCACAGCCTGTCGCACCCCGTCGAGCAGCCGCTCGGTATCGATGGGCTTGGTGATGACGTCGGTGGCACCGGCCCGCATCGCCAGCACCGCGAGATCGACCTCGGGCTCATCCTCCAGGATGAAGACCGGGGTGCCGTTGCGCCGCGCCTTGACGCGGTGGAGAATGTCGAGCCCGCTGTCCTTGCCGATGCGGATGTTGACGATGGCCACGTCGGGCGCGCGCCTCTCGATCGCGGCGATGAAGCCGGCCGTATCCATCGAGAACCCGGTCTGGAATCCTTCGAGCCGGAACAGCACGCTCAATGCTTCGCAGGTCGCAGCATCGGCATCGAGGATATGGATGAGAATGTCCCGGTTCAAATATGACGGGTAGTAGAAGTTGTCAGTCACTCCGCCCTCCGACAGATCGGCTGCTTCCGGGAATTTCGCTTTGAACAATACGCCTGTGCGGTTCCCGACGATTCATCTTGCCGCAACATGAACGCGGCGCTGCCCGTAAAATCAATTCACCAAGGCTTCGGGAACAAGGTGATGGACTGCCCCTAGCACGCCGTAGGTGTTGTCGCCATTCGGAAAGACCCTATCAGGCTGGCCGACTTCGGACGATCTAGGGATATTTACCCTTACCTTCGACGTAAAGGATATTTTTCCTATTCGCGGAGCCGAGAAAACCGCCGGGTGTTTGGGCCGGCGGTTCTGGAAGTGTCAGACGCCCTTGGCCTTGATGGCGTCGCGGATTTCGGTGAGCAGCTTTTCCTCGGTCGTCGGGGC
>JAEYYP010000152.1 GCA_023428425.1 Pseudomonadota bacterium | reverse complement strand
CCTTGTGGCGCAGGGATTAAGCCCATCAGCCCGTTCATATTGGTGTCTCAGTGCGGCAGACAGAGTCGTCGCTTGCCACTGGCTGACGAGGTCGGCCTAAATCAGTTCTCGCTGTGCTGCGACAGGATCGGAAGGGATCTCGAGCTGGAGCTGAAGCGGGCGGGCCGTTGTCTCCCGCTCGCACCAGGGCGCGGCGAAAGCCGAGGCGGGTTGTGTTGCCCAAGGTCTTAAACAGCGGTGCCGCTGTTTCCAATTCATGGAAAATGTCATGGCGAGTCCACCGGCTGTTTCCATGATTGTGGAACGATGCCTGTCATAAAAGCTTCACTGGACCGTCGCCCACTATATCGATAATGCTAGATGTATGGAATCAACATCCGCCATCGAAGCCTTCGCCGCCCTGTCGCAGCCGACCCGTCTCGACGCCTTCCGGCTCATTGTCCGGCACGAGCCGCACGGCCTGCCGGCCGGTGAGGTCGCTCGCCTGCTCTACGTGCCGCAGAACACGATGTCGTCGCACCTCGCGGTGCTCTCCCGCGCCGGCCTGATCAGTTCGGAACGCCACAGCCGCTCCATCATCTATCGCGCCGAACTCGACAAGGTGCGGGAACTGGCGAGCTTCCTCGTCACCGATTGCTGTGGCGGCCGCCCGGAACTGTGCGAGCCGCTGGTTGCCGAATTCACCCCATGCTGCACCCCGTCGGAGGGAAAGAATGCCTGCTGACCGAATCTACAACGTCCTCTTCCTCTGCACAGGCAACTCAGCCCGGTCGATCCTCGGCGAAGCGCTGCTGAACCATGTTGGCAGCGGGCGTTTCCGCGCCTTTTCGGCCGGCAGTATGCCCAAGGGGCAGGTTCACCCGACGAGCCTCAAAGTGCTTGGCGACGCCGGCATCTCCATCGACGGCCTGCGCTCAAAGTCGTGGGAAGAGTTCGCTGGCCCCGATGCACCGAAGATGGATTTCGTCTTCACCGTTTGTGACAACGCCGCCGGCGAGGCCTGTCCGATCTGGCCCGGCCAGCCGATGACGGCGCACTGGGGCATCGAGGACCCGGCCGCCGTCAGCGGCCCTGACTTCCAGCGCCAGGCCGCCTTCGAGGATGCGCTTGGCTACATGCGCAACCGGATCGCCGCCTTCACCAACCTGCCGCTCGCCACCATCGACCGCATGACGCTGACCTCCAAGCTGCGCGGCATCGGCGCCATGGATGGATCGACTTCTAAGTCGCAGGGGGCAGCGTGATCCATAGCTTTCCGGTCGCTGGCACGGACGCGGCCCTAAAGGACGCGCTGCTGGCTGGCGGCCTGCCCACCGAGGATATCGACGAGCCGGGTCGCCGGATCTTCCGGGTGGAGCGCGACGGCGCGCTGCTCGGCTATGGCGGTTTCGAACTTTATGGGAAAGACGCCCTCCTGCGGTCCGTCGTGGTGCCGCTCGAAACGCGCGGCACTGGCGCCGGCCGCGTCGTGGCCGAGCAACTACTCGGTTTGATCGGCAGCGCCGGCGGCAGACAGGTCTTCCTGCTCACCACCACCGCTGCCGAGTTCTTCGAGCATCTGGGTTTCGGCCACACCGACCGGGCGTCGGCGCCCGCGGCCATTCTCGCGACGCGGCAGGCCGCATCGATCTGTTCCTCGGCCGACCTGCTGTCGCGCCGCCTCGATGACTGACCCGGCGCGCCGCCTCGCATCCGAGGCTCTTGGCACCGGCCTGCTGGTGGCGACAGTGGTAGGCTCCGGCATCATGGCCGAGCGGCTGACCGGCGATAGCGCGGTGGCGCTGCTCGGCAATACCCTGCCCACCGGCGCGATCCTCTTCGTGCTGATCACGCTGCTGGGCCCGCTGTCGGGCGCGCATTTCAACCCGGCCGTGACGCTGGTGATGGCGCTGCAAAGGGCGCTGGGCCTCCGGCTTGCAGCGCTCTACATATTGGCGCAGGTCGCGGGCGGCATCGCCGGCACCGCCCTTGCGCACCTGATGTTCGAGCTACCGCCGCTCATCATGGGCGATCAGGGGCGCACCGGAAGCGCGCAGTGGTTATCGGAGGCGGTCGCCACCTTCGGGCTGCTGGTGACGATCCTGCTGGGTAGTCGGCAACGCCCCGACGCCGTGCCCATGCTGGTCGCCCTCTACATCGTCGCGGCCTACTGGTTTACGGCCTCGACCTCATTCGCCAACCCGGCGGTGGCGCTGGCGCGCGCCTTCACGGACACTTTCGCCGGCATCCGGCCGGTCGATGTTCCCGCCTTCATCCTGGCCCAGCTCGCCGGGGCGATAATCGCCCTCGCCGTTGTCCGATGGCTCCTCGCCGGAAAGCCCGCAGCATGACCGTCACCATCTATCACAACCCCGATTGCGGCACGTCACGCAACACGCTCGCCATGATCCGCCAATCGGGCGTCGAGCCTGTCGTGGTCGAATACCTGAAGACCGCACCCGACCGGGCCACGGTGGAACGGCTGATCGCCGATGCCGGCCTGACGGTGCGGAAGGCGCTACGCCAGAAGGATACCCCCTTTGATGTGCTGGGACTTGGCGATCCGGACCTGACGGACGCGCACCTGCTCGATGCCATCGGCCAGCACCCCATCCTGCTCAACCGACCCTTCGTCGTGACGCCCCTGGGCACCCGGCTCTGCCGACCATCTGAGCTGGTGCTCGACATTCTCGAGAACGCCGAGATCGGGCCCTTCACCAAGGAAGACGGCGAAGTCGTCATCTATGCCGAAGGAAAGCGTATTGCCTGACCTGCCCAATATTGTTGCCGGCGCCTTCGAAGTGCCGGATGCGGCCCGCCTCGCCGCCGCGGCCTACGAGCACAAACCGCGCATCCTGATGCTCTATGGCTCGCTACGCGAACGCTCTTACAGCCGCCTGCTCACCCTGGAGGCGCAGCGGCTGCTCGAGGCGTTCGGCGCCGACGTGCGCATCTATCATCCCGACGGCCTGCCGTTGCCCGGCGACGCGCCCGACGATCACCCCAAGGTGCAGGAGTTGCGCGAGGCAATGCTATGGTCCGAAGGCCAGGTGTGGACCAGCCCGGAGCGCCACGGCGCCATGAGTTCGGTGCTGAAGGCGCAGATCGACTGGATTCCGCTGCCCGGCGGCGCCATCCGGCCGACGCAAGGTCGAACGCTAGCGGTGATGCAGGTGTCAGGCGGCTCGCAATCGTTCAATGCAGTCAACCAGATGCGCATCCTCGGGCGCTGGATGCGCATGGTCACTATCCCCAACCAGTCGAGCGTCGCCAAGGCTTTTCAGGAGTTCGACACCGAGGGGCGAATGAAACCGTCATCCTTCTATGATCGTGTCGTCGACGTGATGGAGGAACTGGTCAAGTTCACCCTGATCAATCGCAGCATCGCCGGCTACCTCACCTCGCGCTATTCAGAGCGCAAGGAGACCATGGCCAAACTGGAGGAACGGATCGCCCTGCGGTCGATCTGAAGCATCATGGCAGACATCGTGGCTCCGTCACTCGTATCGGGCCGGTCGTGGTTCATCACCGGCTTGGGCGTCGCCCAGATCGCGTCCTGGGGATCGCTCTACTACTCGTTCCCGCTGATCGCCACGGCGATGGAGGCCGACCTCGGTTGGGACAAGACGCTGATCTACGGTTCGGTGACTCTGGGGGCGCTATTGTCGGCGCTCGTCGCCATCCCGGTTGGGCAGGCAATCGACCGCGGACATGGCCGGCTGGTGATGTCGGTATCGTCGGTGCTCGCCGGGCTCCTGCTGGCGCTCTGGGGCATCACCGACAACATCATCCTCTTCTACCTTGCATCGGCGGGCGTGGGCGCCCTGCAGGCCGCCACGCTCTACGAACCGGCCTTTGCCGTGGTGGCGCGGCGCAGCGGGCCGGCCGGCGCTCGCGACGGCATCACGGCTCTGACCCTCTGGGGCGGCTTCGCCAGCACCATATTCGTCCCGCTGGTGCAGTTGCTGCTCGACCTGGTGGGGTGGCGCGGCACACTCGAGGTGCTGGGCCTCATCAACGTCGCGCTCTGCGCCGTGATCTACTTCCTCGTCATCGATCCGGGCCTCGATGCGCCGAGGCTGGCGGCCGTCTCGAGCGCCAAAGCGAAATCGCACCTGGGCGGCGCGCTGAGGAACCCAGTCTTCTGGTGGCTGGCCATAAGCTTCACCGCATATACGGCGAGCTTCTCCGCTTTGCTGCTCCACTTCTACCCGATGCTGCTCGAGCGCGGCTTCAACGAATATGCCGTGGTGGCGGCAATGACCATCATCGGGCCAGCGCAGGTGGCCGGCCGCATCGCCATCATGGCTTTCGGGCGCAAGGCCTCGGGCCGCCGCATCGGCTCGCTGATAGTGCTCGGCTTCCCGTTGGCCATGGGTCTGTTCGCCTGGGCGCCCGCCGAGTTCTGGATCGTCGCGTTGGCCGCACTGATCTACGGCGCCGCCAACGGGATCATGACCATCGTGCGCGGCATCATCGTGCCCGAACTGGTGTCGAAGGATGCTTATGGCGCAATCAACGGAGCCCTGGTGGTGCCGATGACGGTGTCGCGGGCGCTAGCGCCGCTCGGTGCCGCAGCGCTTTGGTCGGCAACTGGCAATTACGCCGGCACCATGACGGTCACCGTGGTGCTGTCGGTCGTGATGGTGCTGTTCTTCTGGCTCGCTGCTTCGTCGTTTGTGCGTCGAGGCATTGCTGAGCCGCAGTCGTGAGTCAGGGTGCTGCGCTGCGGCGGACCAATGGACTGCGAACGGATGCGCTGGGGAGCTCCAGGGCAAGCGAAGACCTGCCGAGCTGCATGGTCACTACCGAGCACTGCGGACGCTGCCCTGGCGCGTCTGGCGCGAAGGCAAGCAGTATCACTCTTCAATGCGAGTGTCGTCGCGCGTGAGGCCAGCTGCCGACAAGCGACTTAGCAACTTCCCAGCGTTAGCGGGTGTCCAGGTCTTGCCCTGACGCGTCAGCACGTTACGCGCGTTGAGTGCCGCCGCTAGTCGGCTTCTGGACAGGGTTGTGTCGTTCGGCAGGTCTCTCAGGATTAGGTTGCAGATTGGTCTCAGGCGCCGCTCGAAGTCGAGCGAGGAGGCCAGACTGGCACCTCGCGCCGCAGATGCCTGGTTCGTTTCACCCTCAGCATCCGCTGGCTTCTGCCGGCGAACGAGCCCCCGCAGTATCGGCGCGCGCCTCTCGCGTCCCACAGCAGTAGCGCTTGCGATCATTTGCAACGCTCTTGCGTCGTTGGCGACGATCCATCCTGTGCGGGCATCCACGACTGAAACCCCTGACGTCAGCAACTCCGTGAACGCTCGCGCGGTCCAATCCGGGTGGGTCGCGCAGAGCAGTTCGAACAGGTCGCCCAGCAGTAAGGTGCCGTTAACGTCCTTGGCGACGCGGACGGCTTCACGAAACTGCGTGGTGTTGGCGAAGTGGTGGTCCCGGTTGGTCGGCAGAGCCAGATGAATACCATCTTCCACCAGATATCCGTGGATTCGAGCAAACTCCTTTGCTCGCGCCAGATGAACAGCAGCCGTGGCGGGGATCTCACTAGCGGACCGCACGCGTCTGGCGACATGCCAGCATGAGTAGATAACGCAGCGCTTCACCAGCGAGTCTCACATCGATTAGGTCGCGCTGACATGCATCCTGGAGGACGAGGTTGCAACCGCTTCGAGTTCGTGGACCGTGCTTCAGGTCGGCCGGAGGCTGGTAGGTGCACCAGCTGCGTGTCCGTGCGTAGGACTTCTTGCCGGAAGAGAACCTTTCCCGGTCGCACAATTGTCCGCAATTCGGCGTTTATGTTTTTTGTAGTAAGTAAGATCTATAAATAGACGATCGATGGATCAGGATTCAACGTTTCCGGCTCGGACCGTCGCGGTAGTGTAACGAATTGCATCAGTGTTGTAATTTGTTACACGCTGGCGCCTCCGGATTGGAGTCGAGTGGCGACCATCCGGCCCAAGCTGCAGGGATGCGTCAGGGCGACCGCCGCAGGTTTCGAGCTAGTCGCACTCGTTCGCAGATCACGGACGCTGCCCTGGAGCAGTTACAGCGAAACCCCGCTACATCCAGCGCGAGCTTGCATATCGCTGCGACGATATCACAGAGCGCTTCAACGTTGCTGGGTTGACGAGACGCTACAG
>JAEYYP010000104.1 GCA_023428425.1 Pseudomonadota bacterium | reverse complement strand
CGCTCGGGCTGGCCGCGGCCCAATGCGATCCTGATGGCAGGCTCAGGGGCCGGATACCGATGCTGATGGTGTCACCGACGGCACCGCCGCTGCCGCTCTTCATCAAGATGCGCGACATCGGCATGCTCGACAGCCAGTCTACTGGTACGTGACGCTGCCGCTCTGCCTCCCCATAATCGCGACGGTCGGTGAACGCCCATCTTTCCGGTTGATCCAGATCAACCGGAAAGATGCCCATTCGGCTAGATCTGCCAAGGCAAGGAGACTGGAGGCGCAACCATGACCGTTACCCGCAGAATGTTCCTTCCGCTCGCGGCGACAGGCCTGCTCGCGACCAGCCAGGTGTTGGCGCAGGCGATGCCAGATGCAACTTTCCCGCAGGGTCATGGGGACATGCCGCTGCGCGACGCCCTCGCCAAACGCGAATCGATTCGGCTCTACACCGAGGCGGCGGTCGAGGAGGAGCAGTTGCTCGCGCTGCTACGGAGCGCCAACGGGGTGAACCGAGCCGACGTGGATGGCCGGACCGCGCCGTCGTGGCGAACCGCCAAGGACACCGAGATCTATGTGGCCCGGGCCTCGGGCGTCGACCGATACGATGCGCCGGCGGGCAAGCTCGTGCCGGTGTCGACGGACGACATCCGCAAGGTGACGAGCACGCAACCCTTCGTCGGCACGGCACCGTCGGTGCTCATCTATGTTTCGGAGCGCTCCCGGGTGCTCAAGGCCGCCGGCCTTGACGAACAGGCGCTTGAAAAGGAGACCGAAGACCACAGGATCGCCGCGCATGTGAATGCCGCGGTGATCGCTCAGAACGTCTACCTGTTCTGCGCGGCCGAGGGGCTCGGGACCTGCCTCGTAGGTGGAGCCGACCGCGCGGCGATTACGGCGGCGCTAGGGCTGTCGGACGGGCAGCGGGTCACCTACGTGCAGCCGGTCGGTCACCCGGCATGACGGAGCGGAGCGAGCAGAGTTCGCGCGCCGCGGCATCGCTCGGAGTGGTCGGCACCATATTGCTGGCCACCGATCTGACCCCTCGATGCGACCCGGCCGCCGAGCGCGCTGTCGAACTTGCCCGGCTGTGGAACGCCGAGCTTCATGTGCTGACGGTGCCGAGCCCGACTCTGTTGATGGATGATGACGACGAATCCGATCAAATCCTCGCCGACCAGGCCAGGCAAAGGGTGCAGGATCGCCTTGGAGACTACCGGGCCAAGGTGCACGTTCTGATCGGCCCGGCCGACGAGGCCATCGTCTCCGTCGCGAGGCAGGTCAGCGCCGACCTTATCGTGACTGGGCCATCGGGCGGCGAATTTCTTGGGCAAACGATTCTGGGTGGAACGGTCAAGGGCCTGATGCGGGCTGCGCGCGTGCCGGTCCTGCTGGTCAGGCGAAGCGTCGTTCGCGCCTACCGTCGTGTCGTCGTGGCGACGGACCTGTCCGACGCGTCTCGGGCGCCGATCGAGGCCGCCCAGCGGCTTTTCGGCAACCGTGTGTCAGTGTCGGTGTTTCATGCATTTCGCACGCCATATCGCATGTTCGTCGAAGACTCTGGCGGATATGACGCCGGGGTCCGCGAGGGTGTGACGATGGAAATCCGGGAGGCCCTGAAGGCCTGGTCGATCCCGGGAGCGGAAACACTGCCGGTCATCGCCGACAGGGGCGATGCACCGGCAAAGCTCGCCGAACTCGCCGAGAAGCACGATATCGACTTGGTGGTTGCAGGGACCCACGGCCGAAGCGGGCTCATGAGCCTGATGCTCGGCAGCGTCGCCAGGGGTATCATCGAGACCGTCCAATGCGACGTCCTCGTGGTTCCGAGCCGTGGTGCCTGGAGCGAGTAGTGGGCCGCTACTGCTTCCAGGCGTCCGGAACCTGATCCTCCGGGATCGGCATGGCGTGGCTCGCATAGCTCGCGAAGGTCTCGCGCTCGTTGTCGCCGGTCAACAGCCGCCGATGGTAGGGCGCCGCGAAGATGTCCATCCAGCCGGCCTGGTCGCGGTCCTGCAGAAGGTAGTAATTGACGACGGCATGGCAGGAAAAACAGCTCGCCCCGAACAACTCGCGGCCGTCGGCGGGCAGCGCGGCGACGAGCGAGGCCACATCGCCGCCGGCGACCTCCGCCGGGACGTTGAGCGCCAGGTATTCGGCGAGGATTGCCACCTGGTCTTCCGTCATGGTCGTGTTCATGCCGGCAAGATGCTTGGTCCATTCTTCGGCAGTGCGCGTGGCGCCGGCAATTTCCGCGATGGCAGCCGGATCGGCCGCGATTTCGGCGAGAAGCGTCTTGGGGCCGCTCGGCAGGCTCGCCAGGGCGTCGTCCGCCCGAACCACCGTACTGCTGATCGCGCCAGCCACAAGGACGGCGCACAGCGCGGAAAGTGCCGGATTTGCCATCGCTGGTACCATTGCTGTCGGTCCTCCTGTTGCAGTCTTCCTGATGCTTATGGACTATGCAGTCTGCGGCGGGGGGACCGCAAGCCGGATTGACCGAGATCAACGGCGGCGCCCCATTGCTCGCTAGCGTGGCCGGGACAGGGAGGCAGGCGGCATGGTGGTTAGGATTCGCCGCGGGCTCGATCTTCGTTTTGAAGGGGCCCCGCGACAGTCCATCGAAGACGGTCCCGCAATCGAGACGGTGGCCCTGCTCGGTGCAGACTATCCAGGGCTCCGATTCGACCTTCTGGTCGATCAGGGGGACGAGGTGGCCGCAGGCCAGGCGCTGATGCGGCAGCGGACCGTCCATGATCGGGTGGTCGTCGCTCCTGTTTCCGGACGCATCGACGCGCTGACCCGGGGCGCCCGCCGCAGCCTCACGACGCTCGAGATCACCCCGGCCGGCGAAGACGCGATACGGTTCGAAGTGCCGGCGACGCTCGACCGTGCGTCGCTTGTCGCGCTTTTGCTGCAGAGCGGCCTGTGGGCAGGGCTGCGCGCTCGGCCGTTCGGGCGCCCGGCCGAGCTCGCCATCGAGCCCGAGGCCCTCTTTGTCACGGCGATGGATACGCGCCCGCATGCGCCCGACCCGGCCGTCGTGATCGCCGCGCATGCCGATTGGTTTCGCCGCGGCGCCGAAGCCTTGCCCCTGCTCACTGCGGGCCGGACCTATGTCTGCCATGCCGAGGGAGCCAGCCTGCCGTTCCCGGCGGGCGTCTCGCCGGTGGCCTTTGCCGGCCGGCATCCATCTGGCCTCGCCAGCACCCACATCCATCACCTCCACCCGGTCGCCCGGTCGACGCGGCTGGTCTGGCAGATCGGCTATCAGGACGTCATTGCCCTCGGCCACCTGCTGACGACCGGCACGATCTGGCAGGACCGCATCGTCGCAGTCTCCGGCCCCGCGGTGTCGTCGCCGGCGCTGCTCCGCGCCCGGCCGGGGGTGAGCCTGCGCCAGCTTCTAGAGGGTCGGCTCACCAGCGACGCCGTGACCCTCAGTTCGGGATCGGTGCTGGACGGCCGGGTGCAGGCCTACCTTTCGCGAGGGCACCTGCAGGTCTTCGCCGCGCCGCACGACGCCCATGGAACCGCGCCGGGAGGACTGCGCCACCTGGTCCACGCCTGGATGCATGCCGGTATCCCGGCCGTCATCCCCAATGCCTTGCACGAACGGGCGGCACCGATCGGTGTACCGGCGATCCCGTTGCTGCGAGCTCTCAGTGCCGGCGACGCCGATACGGCGCGCCGCCTCGGCGCACGCGAGCTGATCGAGGAGGACCTGGCGCTCCTGTCGCATGTCGATGGCAGCGGCACGGACTTCGGCACCATGCTGCGCGCCATCCTCGATGAACTGGAGGGCGCCGAATGACCCCGCTGGCATCCAGACTCCTTCGTCGCGACCCGCCCGGGCTGGCCTGGGGCCGGAGCAGCGTGCCCGGGTTGATCGGCCTGCTGCTGCCGATGGCGATGCTGACGGCAACGCAGGGCCCGGTCCTGTGGCTGCGCTTCGGCATCGTCCTGCTGGTCACCCTCGGCCTGCAGGTGCTCTTCGCGCGCATCAGGAAACAGCCGCTCGACCTATCGGGAATCGTCGCAGCAGGCATCATCACGATTGCAGTGCCGGCAGCGACCCCGGCTTACCAACTGCTGCTGGGCGTGGTCTTTGGCGTCGTGATCGGCGAGCAGGTCTTCGGCGGGCGCGGTCGGTCCTTCCTCCATCCGGCCGTCGTGACACTGGCCTTCCTGACCTTTTCGTTTGCCGACCAGGACTTCCGCACCGGACCGGACTTCGCCTCCTGGACGCTGCTGCCCGCTCTGGCCCTGCTGCTGCTCAGCGGCCAGGCCTCGTGGCGCATCCTCGTGGCCGCAGCCGGTGTGCTGATGCTCGCGGCCTTCGCGCAGGGAAATCCGGAATGGTGGGCTCCGTTGCTGCAGGGCTCGAGCGTCCTGGTGCTGCTCTATCTCGCTGCAGATCCCGTGGCGTCCGCCGCGACCAACCCGGGACGCTGGCTGTATGGCGTCCTCGTTGGCGGCCTCACCTTCCTGTTCTCGACCGTAGGCCCGGGGTTCGGCGCTGCGGTCTTCGCCGTGCTGCTCGGCTCGATCTTCGCTCCGTTGCTCGACCGCATCGTCATCGCTTTCCATGCGGCCTGGAGGGAGCGGCGGCATGGCTAGTCCCCTCGCGCTGTGGAAACGGTTCCTTGCCCGGCCCAACGCCGATCCGGCCAAGACGCTCGGCATCGCCTTCCTGGTGGCGCTGGCCTGCGGGCTCGCCGTCTCGACTGCGGCGGTAACGCTCCGCCCCTTCATCACCGCCAATATCGATGCGGAACGGCAGGCCCGGATGGCCGCGATGCTCGCCGAGCTCCCCGGCATCGGCGACATCCTGGCGGAGGCCGGGGAGGGTGCCGTCGAGGTGCTGCTGGTGGACCTGCGGACGGGTGAGGTGACGACCGACATGGATCCCGCCACCTACGATCCGCTCGCCGCGGCAGCCGATCCCGAGCAGAGCACGGCACTGTCGCGCGCCGAAGACTTCGCGGGACTGGGACGGCGCGAGAACATTGCCTCGGTTTACGTGGTTCGTCGCGACGGCAGGATCATGCTGGTGGTCCTTCCGGTGCGCGGTACGGGGTACCAGTCGACGATCAAGGCCTACCTGGCACTGGAGGGTGACTTCAACACCGTGGCCGCGCTGACGGTCTACGAGCAGGGCGAGACACCCGGCCTGGGCGCGCGGATCGCGGAGCCCGAATGGCAGGCGCAATGGGCCGGCAAGGAGGTGGCGCGCGACGGCGAGGTCGTCATCGAGGTCGTGCGTGGCGAAAGCAGCGGCCCCCACGAGGTCGCGGGCGTTTCGGGCGCCTCCGTCACGGGATACGCGGTAACCGACATGATCCAGTTCTGGCTCGGCCCCTCGGGCTACGGCCCCTTCCTCGGCCGCCTTCGCAGTGGAGCAGAGCCATGAAGAAATCCATCCACACGCTGGTCGACCCGATCGTCGCCAGCAATCCGGTGACCGTCCACGTCCTCGGAATCTGCTCGGCGCTCGCCGTGACGACCTCGCTGTCGACTGCGCTCACCATGTCGATCGCGCTCACGCTGGTGGTCGGGACGGCAGCCGGCATCATCAGCCTCATTCGTCACCATATCCCGAGGACGATCCGCATCATCGTGCAGATCACCATCATCGCCTCGCTGGTGATCGTGGCCGACCAGGTGCTGCAGGCCTTCGCCTACGAGATGAGCCAGCGGCTGACGGTGTTCGTCTCGCTTATCGCCACCAACTGCATCGTGCTCGGGCGTACCGAGGCCTTTGCCATGCACAACCGGCCGCTCCCCAGCATGCTCGACGGGATCGGCAACGGCGCCGGCTACAGCGCGGTCCTGCTTCTGGTCGCCTTCATCCGGGAACTGCTGGGGGCAGGAACGCTGTTCGGGGCGAAGGTTCTACCCGTGGTGGCGGACGGAGGCTGGTACCCGCCAATGCGGCTGATGCTGCTGGCACCCAGCGCCTTCATCATCCTCGGGCTCCTGATCTGGCTCGTGCGCAGCCTGAGGCCGCAGCAGGCCGAGGCCCGCGAGTTCGATCTGCGCCACCAGCCAAGGGCGGCCGAGACATGATCGAACTGTTCCAGCGCTCGATCTTCGAGGAAAACCTCGCCCTATCGTTCTTCCTCGGCATCTGCACCTTCCTCGCCGTGTCGAAGCGGATCGAGACGGCGCTCGGCGTCGGCATCGCGCTCATCGTCGTGCAGACGATCAGCGTGCCGCTCAACCAGTTGCTCTATGCTTACGTGCTTCGCGATGGAGCCCTGGCCTGGCTGGGGCTGCCGGATACGGACCTCGGCTTCATGCGCCTCATCACCTTCGTCGGCATCATCGCCGCCCTGGTGCAGGTGCTCGAGATGGTGCTCGAGCGTTTCGTTCCGGGCCTCCACCGGGCCCTCGGCATCTACCTGCCGCTGCTTGCCATCAATTGCGCCATCATCGGCGGCAGCCTGTTCATGGTTGAACGGCAGTTGGGTTTCGCCGAGAGCGTGGTCTTCGGGGTCGGCACCGGCATCGGCTGGGCGCTTGCCATCGTGACGCTTGCCGCGATCCGCGAGCGGCTACGCTATGCGAACATGCCCAGGGGGCTCGAAGGACTCGGTATCGCCTTCATCGTCGCGGGGCTGATGTCGATGGGCTTTTCGGCCTTTGTCGGCGTGCGGGTGTTCTGATGGAGATCGTGGTCGCCGCTGCCTTCGCGGTTCTCCTCATCCTCGTGCTGGCGGCACTGCTGCAGTTGGCGCGCAGCCGGCTGCTGCCGTCGCGACCCGTGACCATCACGGTCAACGGCAGCCGCCAGGTCACCGGGGCAACCAATCTCAAGTTGCTGGAAGTGCTGAACGACGGCGGTGTCGCCGTGCCTTCGGCCTGCGCCGGCGCAGGGACCTGCGGCCTCTGCCGGGTAAAGGTCGGCGGGGCCGGCGAGCCCCTCCCGACAGAACGTACCCTGCTGTCCCGGCAGGATCTGCGGGACGGGACGAGGCTTGCCTGCCAGGTGACGGTTCGCACGCCCCTGGACGTAACCGTGCCCGACGAGGTCCTTGGCGTCACCAGCTTTGAGTGCGCGGTCGTCTCGACGCGAAGCATGACCCCCCTCATCAAGGAGATCGTCCTCTCCCCGCCGCCAGGCACCTCGTTCGAATTCCGGGCCGGCGGCTTCGTGCAGGTCACCGCGCCGCCGTTCCGCCTCGCCTATGGCGACATCGCCATCGACCCCGCACACGAGACGCAGTGGCAACGGCTGGGCCTGCGTCGCCTGGCGGTTCACAGCAGCGAATCCGTCTCGCGCGCCTATTCGGTGGCCAGCCGCCCGGCGGACGCCGGGCAGATTGTCCTCAATATCCGTCTCGCGACGCCGCCGCCGGCGCGTCCGGACGTGCCGCCCGGAATCGTGTCGTCCTGGCTGTTCGGTCTCAAGGCCGGCGACGGCGTGGCGGTTTCTGGTCCTTACGGCCATTTCGGCGCCACCAGCTCTGACAGGGAGATGGTCGTCATCGGCGGCGGCGTCGGCATGGCGCCGCTGCGTGCCATCATCCACGACCAACTCGAGCGCCAGCAGAGCGGACGCCGTATCAGCTTCTGGTATGGGGCGCGCAGCCGGGACGAACTTTTCTACGTCGAGGAGTTCGACGACCTGGCGCAGCGCCACCCGAACTTCCGCTGGACGCCCGCGCTCTCGGAGCCGGGATCGGGCGATGCATGGAAGGGCGAGGTGGGCTTCATCCACGACGTGGTGTTCCGCAGCTATCTCAAGGATCACCCGGCGCCGGAGGATTGCGAGTACTATCTATGCGGCCCGCCGCTGATGATCGAGGCCGTCTACGCGATGCTCGAGTCCTGCGGCGTCGAGCGCAGTGCCATCTTCAACGATGACTTCGGAATCTAGCATGGCCATCACCCGTCGAAGACTGATGATACTGACAGCCGGCGCCGCTCTGGCGGGCGCCCTGCCCGCCTCGGCCAGCGATACCGTCCGCATGTCGGGGCGCGCTTTCGGCACGTCCTGGCATGTTCGGCTGCGCTCCAGTGGCGACCTCGAGGCGCTGGGGCGGGGCCTCGTCGGCGAATTGGAGCGCGTCGATCGTGCGATGAGCCCGTTCCGCGCCGACAGTGCGATCACCAGGTTCAATGCCCGCCCCGCCGGATGGCACCAGCTTGATCCGGACCTGTCGACCGTGACCGCCGCAGCCCTGCGCATCGCGGCGGCCAGCGGCGGCGCTTTCGACCCAAGCGTCGGTCCCGATGTCGAACGCTACGGCTTCGGACCGATCCGCGGGGAGCGGGCGGGCGACTATGACGGTCTCGCTGTGGAGGGTGAGGCGATATGGAAGGCCGACAGCCGGCTGACGCTCGACCTGTGCGGTATCGCCAAGGGCTACGCCCTGGACCTGATGGCCCGTCGCATCGAGGCTGCGGGCTACATGGACTTCGTCGCCGAGATCGGGGGCGAAGTGCTGGCCCGCGGGGCCGATGCCGGCGGCGCGCCATGGCGCATCGGGATCAGCGACCCTCTCGGGGGCGGCCTTCACGCGGTCGTCGACACAAAGAGCCTCGCCCTCGCGACGTCGGGCGATGCCGTCAATGCCTACTCGGTGGGTGGTCGCCGCTACAGCCACATCATCGATCCCCGGACTGATGAGCCAGTCCGCAACAGCGTCGCCTCGGTCTCGGTGCTCGCCGACACCGCGATGACCGCTGACGCGCTGGCCACCGCCCTGATGGTCATGGGGCCGGAGGCGGGCATCGCCTACGCCGCAGCGCTTGGGATTCCAGCGCTCTACCTGCTGCGCAGGCCGGATGGCCGCCTCGACGAGGTCGCCAGCCCCGCCTACGACCGACATCGAACAAGTTGAGGTCACCAGATGCAGACCATCCTCGTTGCCATCGGACTTGTCGCTCTCGCCATGCTGGCGCTCGGCGTCGGCCTGGTCTTTGGCCGTCCGCCGCTACGCCGCTCCTGCGGGGGTGAGGACTGCCTCGGCAGTTGCCGGGGCTGCGACCGCCTCGGCCGGAGCGAGGCGTCATGACTGCCCCGATCACGACCGTGGCCGATTGCATGAAGGTCGACCTGGTGACGCTCACGGCCGATATCGAGATCGTGCGTGCCGTGGCGATCCTGCTCGAGAACAAGGTTTCGGGCGCCTGCGTGCTCGATGACTCAGGCGAACTCGTCGGGGTGTTGTCCAAGCGCGACTGCTTGAAGGCCGCACTGAATGCCTCCTACTACAAGCAGTGGGGCGGCATAGTCGCGGACTACATGTCTCCGAACCCCGAAACGCTCGACGCGGACATCGACCTGGTCGATGCGGCGGAGCGCATGATCGCGAGCTCCTTCCGTCGCTTCCCGGTGACCCGCGATGGCCGCTTCGTCGGCCAGATCAGCCGCACGGACGTCCTCAAGGCGCTTAGCGCGCAATGGCGCTGAGGTTCGGCCAACAATGCCGCTGCTGTTCCGGACGCGCAGACAAAGCCGGCTGGTGCGCTGCTGGCCGAGGAAGAGCAAGGCGGCGTAGAGGCCCAGACCCAGATTCGAGGCGACAACACGGAAGAGGATATCGTTCGGTCCCGGTCGCGGGCCGGCATGTCAACATGGCGCACGACGTCGGGACGGCCGAAGCGATCGTAGACGGCGGCGAGCATTTTGGACGGCGGGGTAATAGCGGAAATGCGCATCGTTCGCAGTGTATTCATGCATGGGCCATCTGTGCGGCGAGCCGGCCGCGGCGAATGTTCCACTCGGCGACCATGAGATTGATGCCCCAGGCGAGTCCCATGAGGAGGGCCCGGTTCAACTCGGTCGGGGCGCCGCCCGAGATCATCTCGGCGACCATGAGGACGAGCATCTGTGTCGCTGCCCCTATGCCGAGGGCATAGGCGCGGATCATCCACTCCCGGTGGCGGGCGATCTCACGCTTCAGAGCGGCGGCCAGGCCGAGTCCAATAGAGAGTGTCATCGCGGAAGCGACCGCCACCCGGAAGCACGCAAGAACCAGCCCGCCGAAGCTCGGAGTGGCGTAGGCGACGGTGAGCCAGAGCGCCGAGACAACGACGAGTGCCGCACCGACGAGCGCAAGCCGGCCTGCAAGGCGGTGGTAGGCAGGCCAGCGGCGCCGGATCGCGGGAGAGAACTGGGTGGCCCCCAGCAGCATGTAGGCGAGCGCACCGACGATGTGGCTCACGAGCGGGATAGCAGAGGCCGAGGCCGGCGGCATGACATTGGAGAGGCCCGCCAGTTGCAGGAGGCGCAGGACGCCAAAGGTCAGCGGCAGGGCACTGAAGAAGACGAGGCCGGCGACGAGCCAGGCGGACGAGCCGGTGTGCGTCCTGGCGGCGCGGGAGCGTCCCGACGGCGAGAGGTTGGCAGCAATGCTCATCACGCTGCGCTCCCCTCCGCGGTCGCCGCGGCTCGGAAGGTTTCGCGGGTGCCGAGGAAGGCGCCGACCACATGCCGCCAGGGCACGATTAAGACGAAAGGCAGCGCCACGGCACAGTTGAAGAGGATCGAGAACGTGCCCTCGTCGAGGGAACCATCGAGCCATTTGGGCAGGGCGACGGCAGACACCCAGATCAGCTTCCAGGCGCTCTCGAAGACCAGCAGGGGCAACATGCGGATGGGGGAGAAGAGCCCGGCGACCGAGAAAACGCCGAGGGCGCTGAGGAGCGCGACCACCACGCCATCCATGCGTGGCAGGTTGGCGAGGCCGACGACAAGGATGGCGTAGCAGGCACGGAGAAGCGTGAGGCGCAGCGTGGAGAACGGTCGCATGCGTGGTCTCCTCGACCAGAACAGATGAGGGGAAGGCGAGCGGCCTTTCGTCCGCTCGCAGATGCAGTCGGTTACGCTGCAGCGACTGCGGTCGCGGCGCTCGAGGTGCCAAGGACGGCCTTGCGGGGGAGCCACAGGGCGAACCCGAGCCAGACATAGGCCAGGCCCATGGGGATCGCGGCGTAGCGCTGGAACTCGTGCGGCAACAGCGCAGCAGCCGGGGTGGCGAGGGCGGCGACCGCAAGCACGATCGAGGGAACCTTCGGCAGGACGCCCGCCCTGACGGTCGCGACACCCAGCAGGATTCCGCCAAGCAGATAAAGGACGCTCAGCACGCCATAGACCGCTCCCAAGGCGCCGACATCGAGGGTGCCCGGATGCTGGTTCACGATGCCGAGGAGACTGTCGACGAACTCCGGCGAGACGGGAGCGAGAGGCGGCAGCACGAAAAGTTCGGCGAAGACGTACCCCGTCTGCAGCCACCAACTGGTTGCGAACAGGATGAAGGCAGTGAGGCCAAGCCAGCCCGCCCTGCCCATCTGCCGGAAATAGAGGCCGGCCGTGCCCACGATGAAGAAGAGGCACATGGCCAACTTGAGCGAAATGATCACGGTCCACTGTGTCGTGGTGACGGAGCTGACGAAATCGGGCGGATGGATCGGCTGGATGCCGGCAAAGATCAGCCCCGCCATGATGGCGAAGGGGCCGGTGGCGCGGATGAGGCTGTCGGCAGTGAGTAGGCGATTGGTGGTGGGGTGCGTGGTCATGATGGTCCTCCCTCGGGGGTTGTTTGATCAGTCGATCGTGATGGCTGGGATGTGGGTTACCGAAATCAGCGGCACGCCGAGATCGCGGATGCGCTGCAGCACGCCATGAAGAGCCGCCTGGTCGGCAGCGACGCCGCGCAGCAGCGTGACGCCGTCGGCCTCATGGATCAGTCCGGCGACGCCGAGCCGCTCGGCCCAGTGCGTGTCGAGCTGGCCACGCAGGCGAATGTCGTAGGTTCCGGGTGGGCTGGAGCGGCCGGTAATTGTCATGGTGTCCTCAGCGTTGGCTGTGCGAACCGTGGTGCGCTGAGGATGACCATCGCTGTGGATGTGGTGAGCGGGGATCACCACATGTGGTGAGCGCGTGCGGCGATCCGCGCTTCTTGCCGGCCCTAGGTCCGCCTGGCCTTGACGAAGAGCTCGAGTTCTTCGGCCCGACGCACGGCAGCCCGCCGGCTATTCACGTCGAGCTTCTCGAAGATGTTCTTGGTGTGGGTTCGCAGCGTGTTGAGCGAGACGGCAAGCTCATCGGCGATTTCGGGGCCGCTCAGATCGGTGCGCAGGAATCGGAGAACGTCGACCTCGCGGTCGCTCAACGGTTCAATCAAGTCCGGGTGGTCGCTCGCGACGGGCGCGGCGCTTTCCCCGTTCACCGCGATGCTCCGGACGAAGGCCGATGACGCTTCTCGCTTACTCAACTGTTTCAGCAACCCGCCAATCGCCGCGCCATCATCCATGAACGGTCGGCGGATGCCCTCGGGCTCGGCCAGAGCGATCGCACGGCGTAGAGCCTCGACCGCTGCGGTCGCATCATGCGAGGCGCGATGGGCCAAGGCCATAAGGATCAGAATGTCGATCAGACTGCGGTTTCGTCCGCCTTCTGCGGTCGCACGGGCCAGACGGTCGAGCAGACGAAGGGAAGCGCCGAGCGAGTTGCCGTCGCCGCGCGAGAGAAGAAGCCGTGCCAGGGTCAGATGTTCGAATTCGTGGAGGTAGGTCGGCGCGTCGTCCGGCCCTATCACGACCATCCTCGCCCACTTTTCGGCCTCGTCGAGCTGTCCCATCCGGATGTGGACGGTGGCGATCAGGGCCGGCACAGGGCGCACATTGGGAAAGAAGTCGCTGACGTAGCGGCGCTCGGCCTCGCGCAGATGCCCGAGGGCTTCGACCGCCCGCCCCTCAGCAAGGTCCAGACGCGCCTGAGCGACACGCCAGCGGTAGGGGAACTGCGGCAACCCCCAGACCTCGCTTAGCTCGCTGCAACGATCGAGATGCTCGCGGGCGGCGGCGAGTTCGTTGCGCTCGAGTTGCAGGAAGGCGAGGCCTGCGTGCGTGTCCGCGACGCCGCGGGCGATCGGTCGGCCATTGCCCGTCGCAAGGTCCAGGGCCGCCGTGCCGAGCCGGATGGCCTCATTCAGCCGGCCCTGCGTGTTTCGAATATCGGCGAGTGCGATGCTGGTGCCCTGCACATCGGCGATGTGGCCCTGTGCCCGCATGCCATCGCGGCACTCGGTCCAGAATCGTGCGGCGTCTTCGAGGTGTCCGTTCGTCCACGATACGATCCCGAGAAAGCCCGCCGCACCGGAACGGGTCAGGTGATCCTCATCCGGTGCCAGCGCCAGCACGCGATGGGCGTGACCAGCGGCTGCCTCCACGTCACCTCGCACCTGCGCCAGTGCCGTTCGGTACAGCTCAACCTGAGCAAGCGATGGATCTGGCTCGGGGAGCTTGGCGATCTCTACTTCTGCCGCCTCGAGACGTTCTTCGACGCCATCGAACACGCCCAGCGACACCAAAACTCCTGCATAGGCAATACCGAGCGCCGGCCGCCTGCGCACAATCGCGTCGGGAAGCGGCCTCAACCACGATCGCAACACCGCTTCCTGTCGCTGCCTGACCATTTCGGGAATGGAGCTTTCGATCAGATCCGCGGCGCGCTCATAGTCCTCGGCTTCGAGGGCGTGAAAGATGGCCTCGGTCCGCTCGCCATGCGCCGCGAACCATTCGCTGGCGCGGCGATGGATCGCAGGCAAGGCCTGCGTCTGTGCCTCCGTGAGGTGCGTGCGCAGTACGTCGGCGAACAGATGGTGGTAGCGAAACCACTGCCGATGAGTATCGAGCGGGACTAGAAACAGGTTCTGGCGCTCCAGCCGCTCCAGCATCTGCCGCCCGCCGCCGGTCCGGCCTGTGACAGCATCGCAAAGCGAAGCGTTCATGCGCCTTAGAACCGCCGTCGCCATCAGGAACCCGCGGAGATCATCGGGCAGACGGGCAAGCACCTCTTCGACCAGGTAGTCGACGACATATCGGCCGCTGCCGGCGAATTCACCGATGAAGGCGGAAGCATCGTCGCGGCCTTCGAGGGAGAGCACCGCAAGCTGCAGCGCCGCGATCCAGCCTTCAGTCTTCTGCTCCAGGGCCGCGGCGTCGGCCGCAGACAGGCCAAGGTGCATCACGTCGTTGAGGTAGGCCGCTGCCTCGTCGGCCGTGAAACGCAAATCGGTCGAGCGAATCTCCACGAGATCACCACGCACCCTGAGCCGTGCGAGGGGTGGGCCCGGGTCGGCGCGGGTACTGATCACGACATGAATCTGTGGAGGCAGGTGTTCGATGAAGTAGCCAAGCTGCTGGTGAATATCCGGCAGGTCGACCATGTGAAGGTCGTCAAGGACAAGCAGGATCGATGTCTCTACGGCAGCTAGCTGGTTGAGCAGGATGGCGACGAAGCCCCGGTCCGGCCGCATGGCCGCGGGCAGATCGGCGAAGCTGGTGCCGGCCTTTGCGCAGGCTGCCTGCAGTGCGACAGCGACGTGGGGCCAGAAAGCGGATGCGTCATTGTCGCTCTCATCGAGCGATAGCCAGGCAATCGCCAGATCGGGGCGGGCCTGACCGGCCAACCACTCAGCGAGAAGCGTCGTCTTGCCAAAGCCAGCTGGCGCCGAGATCAGCGTCAATTTGGTCTCGAGCCCGTGGTCGAGCAGGTTGCACAGCCGCGGCCGCGAGACGACGCGGGGCCTCAGCACCGGCAGGTTCAGCTTGGTGGCAACGAGCGGCATGGCCATGTTGCCACTGTTCTGGGCCTGTCCTGCTCCCGAAGCAAGCCGACATGTCCGTGCATCCCTCCCCTACGGCGAGAACGGCACCGTCGTACCCAAGGCCTCCGCCAACGCAATCGTCGCAAGGGTATAGTCGTACGGCTACCAACGTCCGGTTTGGGCGGACATGCTGGTACACGTGGCATTCTGGACACCCTTAGTTGGGCGTCCCTGCTGCTGAAAAGCCTCGGAAACCGGGCGTTTTCTTACCATCGGGTAGTGGAGCTAAATGGCGGAGAGGGAGGGATTCGAACCCCCGGTGGAGTTGCCCCCACGCCGCATTTC
>JAEYYP010000083.1 GCA_023428425.1 Pseudomonadota bacterium | reverse complement strand
GTTTGATCGCACAGAAGGTGGGGATGACCCGACTGTTCATGGAGGACGGCACGCACGTCCCCGTGACCGTCCTCAGCCTCGAGAACTGCCAGGTGGTTGGCCAGCGCACGCAGGAGAAGGACGGTTATACCGCCCTCCAGCTCGGCGCCGGCACCGTTAAGGCCAAGAACATCACCAAGGCGGATCGCGGCCAGTTCGCAGTCGCCAAGGTCGAGCCGAAGCGTCAGGTAACCGAGTTTCGTGTCGATCCTGCGAACCTCATCGAAGTTGGCGCGACCATGCAGGCCGACCACTTCGTCGAGGGTCAGCTGGTAGACGTGACAGGTACCTCCATCGGTAAGGGCTTCGCCGGTGGCATGAAGCGCTGGAACTTCGGCGGCCTCCGCGCCACGCACGGTGTGTCGGTTTCGCACCGCTCGCATGGTTCGACCGGTCAGCGTCAGGACCCGGGTCGCGTGTTCAAGGGCAAGAAGATGGCCGGCCACATGGGCGACCGTCGCATCACCACCCAGAACCTCCGGGTCGTGCGCACCGATGTGGAGCGCGGGCTGATCATGGTCGAGGGCGCGGTTCCGGGTGCCAAGGGCGGCTGGATCCAGATCAAGGACGCGGTCAAGAAGGCTGCTCACAAGGACGTCGTTGTCCCCGGCAAGTTCAAGCCGGCGGCAGCCGTGGCCGAGGAGACGAAGTAATGGAACTCCAGGTCACCACTCTGGACGGCAAGACCGACGGCTCGGTCACCCTGAAGGACGACATCTTCGGTCTGGAAGTCCGCCAGGACATCCTGCACCGCATGGTGCGCTACCAGCAGCTCAAGGCGATGGCGGGCACCCACAAGGTGAAGCATCGCTCCGAGATTGCCTACACGTCCAAGAAGTCGATCAAGCAGAAGGGTTCTGGTGGCGCTCGTCACGGTGCCCGTCACGCTCCGCAGTTCCGCGGTGGCGGTCGTGCCTTCGGTCCCGAAGTGCGCAGCCACGCCATCGACCTGCCCAAGAAGGTCCGCGCACTGGCCCTCAAGCACGCTCTCTCGGCCAAGGCCGCTGCGGGTGAGCTGGTGGTAGTCCAGACTGTCGCGACCAAGGAGCCCAAGACTGCGGCTCTCGTGAAGCAGTTCGACGCTCTCAGCTGGTCGAGCGCGCTGATCATCGACGGCGCCGAGGTCGACAAGAACTTCGCGCATGCGGCGCGTAACATTCCGCAGATCGACGTGCTGCCGGTGCAGGGGATCAATGTCGCCGACATCCTCCGTCGCCACAAGCTCGTCCTGACGAAGGCGGCGCTCGAAGCGCTGGAGGCGCGGTTCGCATGAGCAAGTTCAGCAACTACGACGTGATCCGTAATCCGGTCGTCACCGAAAAGTCGACGATGGCGTCCGAGCACAGCCAGGTTGTCTTCGACGTCGCGATCGATGCCACCAAGACCCAGATCAAGGAAGCCGTCGAGGCCCTGTTCTCGGTGAAGGTCAAGGCAGTCAACACCCTGGTCCGCAAGGGCAAGGTGAAGCGCTTCCGGCAGGAACTCGGCACCCGCAAGGATGTCAAGAAAGCCATCGTGACCCTCGCCGACGGTCAGACCATCGACATTTCGACCGGCATCTGAGGGGAGAGACAATCATGGGTTTGAAGACTTACAATCCGACCTCTCCTGGCCGTCGCCAGCTCATCACGACCGATCGGTCGGAGTTGTGGACGGGCAAGCCGGTCAAGACGCTGACCGAAGGTCTGAACAAGAAGGGCGGCCGCAACAATGCTGGTCGTACCACTGCGTATCATCGTGGTGGCGGGCACAAGCGCTCGTACCGCATGATCGACTTCCGCCGCGTGCGCTTCGACGCAGTGGCGACGGTCGAGCGGCTGGAGTACGATCCGAACCGTACGGCCTGGATCGCCCTGATCAAATACGAGGACGGCGAGCTCGCCTACATCGTTGCGCCGCAGCGTCTGTCTGCTGGCGACAAGGTCATCTCGTCGATGAACACCGTCGACGTGAAGCCGGGCAACGCCATGCCGCTGGAGCGCATGCCGGTCGGCACGATCGTCCACAACGTCGAGATGAAGCCCCGCAAGGGCGGCCAGATCGCTCGTTCTGCCGGCACCTACGCCCAGTATGTGGGTCGTGACGCCGGTTGGGCCATCCTGCGCCTCAACTCGGGCGAGCAGCGCCGTGTCCATGGCTCGTGCCTCGCCACCGTTGGTGCCGTGTCCAACCAGGACCACGGCAACACCTCGATCGGCAAGGCCGGTCGCTCCCGCTGGCTCGGCCGTCGTCCGGTCAACCGCGGCGTGACCATGAACCCCGTCGATCACCCGCATGGTGGTGGTGAAGGCCGCACTTCCGGTGGCCGTCACCCGGTGAGCCCGTGGGGCAAGCCGACCAAGGGCAAGAGGACCCGCAGCAACAAGTCGACGGACAAGTTCATCGTCCGCTCGCGTCACCTCAAGAAGGGCCGCTAAGCCATGTCGCGTTCAGTCTGGAAGGGCCCGTTCGTCGACGGCTATCTGTTCAAGAAGGCAGAAGCCAGCCGGGCGAGCGGCCGCAGTGAAGTCATCAAGATCTGGAGCCGTCGTTCCACGATCCTGCCGCAGTTCGTCGGTCTGACCTTCGGCGTCCACAACGGTCACAAGCATGTGCCGGTTGCGGTCTCCGAAGAAATGATCGGCCACAAGTTCGGTGAGTTCGCGCCGACCCGTACGTACTACGGGCACGCGGCCGACAAGAAGGCCAAGAGGAAGTAAGATGAGCAAGCCGAAGACTCAGCGCGCTCTGAAGGACAACGAAGCCAAGGCGGTTCTCCGGATGCTTCGTACCTCGGGCCAGAAGCTCAACCTCGTTGCCGCCATGATCCGCGGCAAGAAGGTCGACAAGGCCCTCGCCGAGCTCGAATTCTCGCGCAAGCGCGTTTCGGGTGCCGTCAAGAAGACGCTCGAGAGCGCCATCGCCAACGCCGAGAACAATCACGGCCTCGACCCCGATAGCCTGGTGGTTGCGGAGTGCTACGTCGGCGACGGCCTGGTGATGAAGCGGTTCATGGCCCGTGGCCGTGGTCACGCTGCTCGCCTCGAGCACACGTTCTCGAACCTCACCGTCGTGGTTCGCCAGGTCGAGGAGACCGCATAATGGGTCAGAAGATCAACCCGATCGGGCTCCGCCTGGGCATCAACCGTACTTGGGACAGCCGTTGGTTCGCCAACAAGGCCGACTACGGTTCGCTGCTGCAGGAAGACCTGAAGATCCGCACCACGCTGATGGATGACCTGAAGCAGGCAGCGGTTTCGAAGATCGTCATCGAGCGTCCGCACCGCAAGTGTCGCGTGTCGATCCACACTGCCCGCCCGGGCATCGTGATCGGCAAGAAGGGCGCCGACATCGACAAGATCCGCGCCAAGGTGAAGCAGTTCACCGACAGCGAAGTGCACATCAACATTGTTGAGGTGCGCAAGCCGGAGACCGATGCGACCCTCGTGGCCCAGGGCATTGCTCAGCAGCTCGAGCGCCGCGTGGCGTTCCGCCGCGCCATGAAGCGCGCCGTGCAGACGGCGATCCGCATGGGTGCCGGTGGCATTCGCGTCAATGTCGGTGGTCGCCTCGGTGGTGCCGATATCGCTCGTACCGAATGGTACCGCGAAGGCCGCGTGCCGCTGCACACCCTGCGTGCGGACATCGACTACGGTACCGCTGAAGCCGAGACGACCTACGGCATCATCGGTATCAAGGTCTGGATCTTCAAGGGCGAAGTCCTCGAGCACGATCCCTCGGCGCATGAGCGTCGCGCGACCGAAGGTGGCGGTGAAGGGCAGGGCGCTCCGCGCCGTGACCGCGAGGACCGTGATGAACGCCGTGGCCGTCGCGACCGCGATCGCGATAGCGCGAACTAAGAAGGCGTAGAGCAAATGCTGCAACCAAAGCGCACCAAGTTCCGCAAGGCGCACAAGGGCCGCATCCATGGCAATGCCAAGGGTGGCACCGAGCTCGCCTTCGGCCAGTACGGCCTGAAGTCCCAGGAGCCCGAGCGCGTTACCGCTCGCCAGATCGAGGCGGCCCGCCGCGCGATCACCCGCGAAATGAAGCGCGCCGGCCGCGTCTGGATCCGCGTCTTCCCGGATCTGCCGGTTTCCAAGAAGCCGACCGAAGTCCGCATGGGTAAGGGCAAGGGTTCGGTGGAATACTGGGCGGCCAAGGTGAAGCCGGGCCGTATCCTGTTCGAGATCGACGGCGTCCCCGATGACGTCGCCAAGGAAGCCCTGCGTCTCGGCGCCATGAAGCTTCCGATTATCACGCGGGTCGTCACCCGCATTGCGGATTGATCGCCATGGCACGTGCACCCAAGAAGACGGAAGCGAAGAGCGGCGGGGCCGCCGACCTTCGCGCCAAGACCCCCGACGAGCTGAAGGATCAGCTCCTCGGGCTGAAGAAAGAACAGTTCAACCTTCGCTTCCAGCGCGCTACCCAGCAGCTGGAGAAGCCCGCCCGGGTGCGTGAGGTCCGCCGCGAGATCGCGCGGGTCAAAACCGTCCTGGGCGAGAAGTCTGCGGCGAAGTAAGGAGAGACCGATGCCCAAGCGCGTACTGCAGGGGACCGTGG
>JAEYYP010000249.1 GCA_023428425.1 Pseudomonadota bacterium | reverse complement strand
GGGCCATGTAGTCGCCGCATCGCCCGGCGCGGGCGAGACCGGCGACACGTTCGGGCTGCAGAACGTTGCCGGGATGAGTTCCACGACCGAATGGCGAGAGCTCGACGTGAACGGCGAACGATCGCTGGTCGTGGCGCAGCGCTCGCTGCTCAGCGACTGGACCGTGGTGGGCTGGGCGCGGCAGGACGTGGTGACCAGGCCGCTCGCCGACGCCTTCTGGTCGCTGCTCGCCGGCGGAGTGCTGCTGGCGGCTCTGGTGGTGCTCGTGGTCTACTGGGTGAGCATTGCGATCGGCCGCTCCGTGCATGGGCTCGAAGCGGACGCCAAGCGGCTCGGCGCCGGGCAGCCGGTCGAGGCGCGCAGCTTCCCGATCGCCGAAATCGAAACGGTGTCGACGGCGCTCGGCGATGCCTCGCGGCGACGGCAGGCAGCCGAGACCGAGGTCCGCTTCCTGATGCGCGAACTGGCACATCGGTCGAAGAACCAGATGACGGTCATCGCTGCCATGGCCAAGCAGACGGCGCGTGGGGCCGAGTCGGTGCCCGAGTTCGTCTCGAGCTTCGAGAAGCGCATCTTCGGACTGGCGCGTTCCACCGACCTGCTGCTCGCGCATGGCGTGGCGGGCGTCGACCTCAAGGAACTGATGGTCAACCAGATCGACCCGTTCTGCCCGGTTGATGGCGACCGGGTATCGGTGGAAGGCCCCGCCATGCGGCTCAACGCCCAGGCGGCTCAGATTCTCGGCATGGCGGCGCACGAGCTGGCGACCAATGCGGTGAAGTACGGCGCCTTTGCCCGCGAGGGCGGCGAACTGCGGGTCCGCTGGGAGCGGCAGGGCGAGGCTATCGCCTTCGTCTGGCGCGAGATCGGGGCGGTACCGGGTTCGGCGACGCCGCGGCGCGGCTTCGGCACCACGGTGCTCGAGAACATGGTCGGCCGTTCGCTCGGCGCCGAGGTCAAGCGTGAATCGCACCCCGACGGGATTGAATGGCGGTTCTCGATTCCGGTCGCGGCGCTCGACCCGGCCTATGTGGCGGGCAGGGCAGCCGACAAATAGCTGGCGCTTCGCCGCCCGATCCACTATATCGGCGCGCAAGTCCGGCGTGGGGGAACCTTCGCCGGCTTTAGTCATGGCTCCGCCTGGACGACATCCCGGGCGACAGCGTCCCTGATCCTCTTTCTTGAAAGGACCATCCGATGTCGATCACTGCAGAGCGCAAGTCGGCGCTCATCTCCGAATATGCCACCAAGCCGGGCGACACCGGTTCGCCCGAGGTGCAGGTCGCGATCCTGTCGGAACGCATCACCAACCTCACCGAGCACTTCAAGGGTCACGGCAAGGATCACCATTCCCGCCGCGGCCTGTTGAAGCTGGTGCAGACCCGCCGTTCGCTCCTCGACTACGTGAAGCGCATCGACGAGCCGCGCTACCGCTCGCTGATCGAGCGCCTCGGCATCCGTCGCTAAGCGCGACGACACGAAAACGGGCTGCGGGGTATTGCCCCGCGGTCCGGACCGCCCGGCAGAATCCGGGCGACCAACGCGTAGGCTGATGGCCTTTTCGCGGAGCATGGCGAGATCATCGGCCGCTCACGGGTGCCAGGGCACCTTCTTTCGGGAAAATGAGCGGCTCATCGTCTTGTCCATGTTCCGCCCCGCATGACAACGCGGGCACAGCCGCGGAAACCGTGCCGATTTTGGGCCGGCGGAGCACATGGGGTGCGCCGTGCGGCTGGCACACCGGATGAGTTCACGGGGCATTACGCACCCCGCGTTCCCGCTCATACCGGCGAAATGGAAAGACGAGGCACCATGCCCACCATCGATTTCAACCACCACAAGGTCGAGCTCAACTGGGGCGGCCAGCCGCTCACGCTCGAGACCGGCAAGATCGCCCGCCAGGCCGACGGCGCCGTCCTTGCCACGCTGGGTGAGACCGTCCTGCTCGCCACCGTCGTTTCGGCCAAGAAGCCGAAGCCGGGCCAGGACTTCTTCCCGCTGACCGTCAACTACCAGGAAAAGTACTTCGCCGCCGGCAAGATCCCGGGTGGCTACTTCAAGCGCGAAGGCCGGCCGACCGAGAACGAGACCCTGGTCTCGCGCCTGATCGACCGCCCGATCCGCCCGCTCTTCCCAGAGGGCTACAAGAACGAGACGCAGGTCGTCGTCACCGTTCTCCAGCATGACATGGAGAACAACCCGGACGTGCTGGCCATGGTCGCGGCCTCAGCGGCGCTGACCATCTCCGGTGTGCCGTTCATGGGCCCGATCGGCGCCGCGCGCGTCGGCTACGTCGACGGCGAGTACGTTCTGAACCTCGACGTCAACCGCCGCGCCGAATCGAAGCTCGACCTCGTGATGGCTGGCACCCAGGACGCCGTGCTGATGGTCGAATCGGAAGCCCAGGAGCTGTCCGAGGAGGTCATGCTCGGCGCCGTGATGTTCGGTCACGCCGAGAGCCGCAAGGTCATCGACGCGATCATCAAGCTGGCCGAACTGGCCGCCAAG
>JAEYYP010000248.1 GCA_023428425.1 Pseudomonadota bacterium | reverse complement strand
CCCCGCGGTACGGCACCTGTGGAGGCGCTTACTGGTCTGCCTGCGTCTGCCCCATGATTTCCTGGGCAGTGAAGTTGATGCCGCAGGTCGGGAAGGAGTTGCCGACGAAGAAGTTGTCCGACTGGTCGGAGTAGTAGTTCTCGCCGTCCTTGAAGTCGGGGTCTTCGACGATGGCGGTCGGCAGCTTCACTGACTGCGGGATGACCTTGCCCTCGAGCGCATCGATGGCGGTCTTGATCGCCACGGCGACCTGCGCCGGGCCGGTGCCCGCCGACGAGCAGACGAGGCCTTCGGCCGCGTGCGCGCCGCAGAACTTGCGGAAGCCGTTCTCGGTCTCGCCGCCGAAGGGAACGAACGGGTGGCCGGCATCGATCATGGCCTGCACGATGCCGGTGTCGCCGCCCTGGGCGGTGATGCCGTCGAACTTCTGGTGCACGGCAATGGCATCGGCGGTGGCCTTCTGCGCGGTCGCGTCATCCCACTTGCCGACGACCTCGACGATGTCCCACGGCTTGCCGGAGGCGGCCAGCGTTTCGTGGACGCCGTTGTGGCGATCGGTGTCCACCGAGGTGCCGGCGACGCCGCGGACTTCGAGAATCTTGCCGCCATCGGGGACGTGCTTGATCAGCCAGTTGGCCCAGAGGACGCCAAGGCCCTTCTGGTCCACGTTGACGTTGATGGCATCCTTGGTGTCGAGGATGTTGTCGAAGGCGACGAGGATGACGCCTGCATCCTTGGCGCGCTGGATGACCGGAGCGAAGGCCTGCGGGTTCTGCGCGTTGATGACGATGGCGTCGTAGCCGGAATCGATGAAGTTGTTCACCGCCGAGATCTGCGCGGCGACATCCTCGCCGGTCGAAACGACCTTGAATTCCTTCAGCTTGGCGGCGACTTCCGGCTGCGCTGCGTAGGCCTTGGCCGTCTGGATCATCTGGATGCGCCAGGTATTGGCGATGTAGCCGTTGGCGAGCGCCACGCGGAACGGGCCGGTCTTGGCCGCGTACTTCATGAACGTGGTGCTCTCTTCCCACGGCACGTAGCATTCCGGATCGTCGGCGGGGCCGGCGACGATCTCCTGCGCGGCGATCGGAGCGGCGGCGAGCACGGCGAACAGGCCAGCGGCGACGCCGAGAGCCAGGTTCGAAAGCTTGGTCGACTTCACGATGGATTCCTCCCTTGAGTACAGGGGAGGAGAACTCCCTCCATGGCCTGCCCACCGTTCTCCCGACGGCGACAACCCATGCCGCGGCCACCCCCTCAGGTGACCCGGTCTCTCTCCCCGACCGGCACGCTAGCAGAGATGAAAGCGCTGTCAATTGCCTTTGAAAGCGCTATCATCAGCAAATGTGACAGTTCGTCACCCTGCGCGGCGCGTCGGATGACGGGTATGGGGTTGAGGTGACCAGGGGGCCGACTTGACCAGGAATCGCCGTGCGACCTTATCCGACGTGGCTCGTGCGGCCGGCGTCAGCCCGGTGACCGTGTCGCGCGCCATCCGCCAGCCGGACATGGTGTCGGAGGTGCTGCGGCAGCGGGTATCCGAGGCGGTGGCGGCGCTGCACTACATCCCCAACACATTGGCCAGCGCACTCGCCTCGACGCGTACCAACATTGTCGGCGTGATCGTGCCCTCGCTCACCAACGGCGTGTTCGATGACTACGTGCTGGCGATCGAGGAGGTGCTGCAGCCGGCCGGCTTCCAGGTGCTGGTTCTCAACGTGCACTACTCCGAACTCGAGGAAGAGCGGGCCATCCAGACGCTGATGGGGTACCATCCGGAGGCGATGATCATCACCGGCGTCGACCAGACCGAGCGCGCGCGCCAGCTGCTCGGCAGCGCCGGCGTGCCGGTGGTGCAGACGATGGATGTCGCCGACGATCCGATCGACCTCAATATCGGCCTCGATCACGGCGAAGCGGGCGCGGCGGCGGTGCGTTACCTGCACGGACTAGGTCACGAGCGTATCGCGCACCTGACGGCGCGGGGCGACCCGCGTGCCCGGCGACGACATGCCGGATACCTGAGGCAGATGCGCGCCCTGGGGTTGTCGACGGTGGGGCTGGTGCAAAGCCTGCCGCGAATCTCGAACACCGAAATGGGGCGCGAGCTGTTCTCGAAGGTGCTGGCAGACGTGCCGGACGTTACGGCCGTGTTCACCTGCAACGACGACCTGGCGCTGGGCACGCTGTTCGAGTGCCAGTCGCGCGGCATGCGCGTACCCGAGGATATCGCCATAGTCGGCTTCAACGATCTCGATTTCTGCGTATCGTCAGTGCCTCCGCTGACCTCGGTATCGACCGGGCGCCGGCAGATGGGGCAGTGGGCAGCGCAGTCGATCCTCGAGATCATCCGGGGCACGGGCGAGAGGCCGGAGCACCGTAGCGTGGACCTGGGGTTCGAGATCATGGTCCGCGGCAGTTCCGGACAGCGTTGATCGCCCCGGCATTCCCCCTTTTACCCATTCAAACCTCGGGTCGATTGCGGTTATAGGCTACGCAGCAATTTCGCTCGAGTTTGAGGAGGACTCCACCGACATGAAGATCACGGACCTGAGATGCGCTGTCATCGCCAACGCCCCCATTATCCAGATCCGGACCGATGAGGGCATCACCGGCTGGGGCCAGATCGAGACGCCCAAGCCCTACGTGAAGCCGCAGGTGCTCGACCTCAAGCCGTGGATCATCGGGCAGGATCCGCGCGACGTTGAACGCGTGATGCGCCGCATCCGTGTGCGCGGCGGCTTCAAGCCCTTCGGTGCGGCCGTCTCGGCCATCGAGCATGCG
>JAEYYP010000242.1 GCA_023428425.1 Pseudomonadota bacterium | reverse complement strand
GTTCAGAACTGGGTCCCTGCTTTCGCCGGGATGACACTTCGGGTTTGTTCTGCGGTCAGTGGCCGGTATCAGGGCTGCGCCGGTCCGGGCGGCACCACTTCCACAGGCTCTTTCGGATCAAGCGCGTACTTATTCAGCAGGGGCACCTGCATCATCGAGAACACCACGGTGATCGGCATCACGGCCCAGAGCTTGAAGCCGGCGTAGAACTTGTCGGCTTCCGTCGCGTCGGTGATGAACAGGCCCGAGCCGCGCCACGCGAACTCGTTGAGCACCGCCAGCAGGAAGAAGAACAGGCCCCAGCGCACGGTAAGCTTCTGCCAGCCTTCAGGCTTCAGATGATAGACTTCGCCGAAGACGTATTTCAGTAGCGACTGCCGGAACAGCAGCCCGCCGAGCAGCGTGGCGCCGAACAGCGAATTCACGATGGTCGGCTTGATCTTGATGAAGGTCGAATCCTGCAGCCACAGGGTCAGCGTGCCGAAGATCAGCACCACGGCCAGCGTCACCAGCGGCATGACCGCGACGCGCTTGAACAGCCACCACGAGATCGCCAGCGAAATCACCATCGCCACCATGAATGGGGCGGTGGCAAAGATGATCGGGCTCGCGAACAGCGAGCGGAGCAGTTCGGACTGCTCGAGCCAGCTTTCACCGAACGTCGTGCAGAGGAAGAAGATCAGCAGCGGACCGATTTCCAGCCCGACGCGGATAAGCTGCGGGCGCAGCTCGTCCCAGTTGACCTCGGGTTCCTTGGTGGTGTCCGTCATTTCGTATTCCCTGCGATCGCCTGCGCGAAATCGTGCGCCGCGAACGGCTCGAGGTTGTCGACGCCCTCGCCCACACCGATGAAGTGCACGGGCAGGCCGAATTTCTTCGCGATCGCGACGAGGATGCCGCCGCGCGCGGTGCCGTCGAGCTTGGTCATCACCAGCCCGGTCACCCCGGCGCGCTTGCCGAAGATCTCGACCTGGCTCAGGGCGTTCTGACCGGTAGTCGCATCGAGCGTCAGCAATGTGGCATGGGGCGCGGTGGGGTCGACCTTCCTGATGACGCGGATGATCTTTTCGAGCTCGCTCATCAGCTCGTCGCGGTACTGCAGGCGGCCGGCGGTGTCGATCAGCAGCACGTCGGAGCCTTGCGCGCGCGCCTGCTCGACGGCTTCGTAGGCGAGGCCCGAGGCATCCGAGCCTGGTGGCTTGCGGATCACCGGCGCGCCGGTGCGGTCGCCCCAGACCTGCAGCTGCTCGATGGCGGCGGCGCGGAATGTATCCCCGGCCGCCAGCATCACCTTCCTGCCCTGGGCGTGGTAGAGGCTCGCGAGCTTGCCGATGGTGGTGGTCTTGCCGGTGCCGTTGACGCCGACCATCAGGATGACGAAGGGTTTTTGCGCCATATCGAGGGTCAGGGGCTTCGCCACCGGCTCCAGCACCTTGACGATCTCCGCCGAGAGGATGTCACGCACCTCCTCGTCGGTGATGTCGCGGTCGAAGCGGTCGCGGCGCAAGGCGTCGGTGACGGTCGTCGCCATGTCGACGCCAAAATCGGACTGGATCAGGATGTCCTCGAGGTCGTCGAGCATCGCCTGATCGAGCTTCTTCTTGGTGAAGACGGCGGCTATCGAGCCGGTCAACTGGTCCGACGAGCGCTTCAAGCCCGAGGCGAGGCGCTGGAACCAGTTCTGCTTCTTCGGCGGCTCTGCGGGTGCGACAGGCGCGGGAGCCGGCGTGGCCGGAATATTGGGGACCGGATCGGGCTCCTCGACGATCTCGTCGTGCAGCGCCTCGATGTAGTCGGGACGGGTCTCAGGCGGTCCCGCCGGGGGCAGGGGCTCCGGATCGACTGCCTCCGGGGTCACCAGTTGCCCGGCCTCGTGCATCGCCTCTTCGAGGGCGATCTCCTGGTCGGGGGGCAGCACCAGCGGCGCCGCTTCCACCACCTCGTCGAGGATGATGTCGGCCTCGATATCTTCGGCCACCGTGTGATCTGGAGCCGGCGCAGGTGCCGGCTTCGGCGTCTCGCCGCCGCCGAACAGCCGCTGGAAGAAGCCGGGTTTCTTCTGTTCCGCCATCAGGCCGCCGATCTCATCGCTTCGCCGACGAGGCCGTCGGCATTGGTGCCGGTAATGCGCACGGCGATCAGTTCGCCCGCGCCGTGACCCGGAACAGCGACGGGCAGGAACTGTTCCTGCCGCCCCATCCCGTCCTTCTCGACCAGCACGGTCTCGACCTGCCCGACGCGCGACTGCGCCAGTTGCTCGACCTGCCGGTTGCCCAGTTCGCGGAGCCGGCCGGCCCGCGCCTTGGCCACGGCCTTCTCCACCTGTGGCATGCGCGCCGCCGGGGTGCCCGGGCGCGGCGAGTAAGGGAAGGCGTGGATGTAGGTGAGGTTGGCGGTCTCGATGAACTCGAGCGAGTTCTCGAACATCTCGTCGGTCTCGGTGGGGAAGCCGGCAATGATGTCGGCGCCGAACACGATGTCGGGGCGGAGCGTGCGCAGCTTCTCCACCACGGCGAAGGCGTCGTCGCGGAGGTGCCGGCGCTTCATGCGCTTCAGGATCATGTCGTCGCCCGACTGGAGCGACAGATGCAGGTGCGGCATCAGCCGTCGGTCCGATGCTATGGCGTCATAGAACGCCTCGTCGGCCTCGATGGAATCAATCGACGAGATGCGAAGCCGGGGCAGGTCCGGCACGTGGCGCAGGATCTGCTGGGTCAGCTTGCCGAGCGTCGGCTGCCCCGGCAGGTCGGGGCCGTATGACGTAATATCAACGCCGGTGAGGACGATCTCGCGATAGCCGTTGCCGACCAGTTTCCTGATCTGCTCGACCACGGCGCCCATCGGCACCGAGCGGCTCGGCCCGCGTCCGAAAGGGATGATGCAGAAGGTGCAGCGGTGGTCGCAGCCGTTCTGCACCTGCACGAAGGCGCGGGTGCGCCCGTCCATGCCCTCGATCAGGTGGCCGGCGGTCTCCTTCACCGACATGATGTCGTTGACCTGCACCTTGTCGTTGAGCGGCACGCCGAAGGCCATGGGCGCGTAGCTTTCGGCCTTCAGCTTGTCGGCATTGCCGATCACCAGGTCGACTTCGGCCATGTCGCCGAACGAGCGCGCTTCGGTTTGCGCGGCGCAGCCGGTGACGATGATCTTGCGCTCGGGGTTGTCGCGCTTTGCCTTGCGGATCGCCTGCTTGGCCTGCCGCACAGCCTCGGCCGTCACGGCGCAGGTGTTGATGATGATGGTATTGTCGAGCCCGGCCTTCTCGGCCTCGGACTTCATCACCTCGCCCTCATAGGCGTTGAGGCGGCAGCCGAAGGTCAGGGTCTCGATGGCCATCTCAGGCCACCTGCTTGTCGGCCGTCCACGCGCCGGTGAACGGATCGAACGATCCGGCAAATTCCAGCTCGGCCGGCCCGGTCAGCATCACATGGTCGTCGGCCCGCCACTCGACGATAAGGTCGCCGCCCGGCACCGTCACCGTCGCCTTGCGGCCGGTGCGCTTGGTGCGCGCCGCATTGACCAGCGCCCCGCAGGCGGCGGTGCCGCAGGCGCGCGTCAGCCCGGCCCCCCGTTCCCAGGTGCGCAGGATGATGTGGTCATCGGCCACCACCTGCGCGATGGAGATGTTGGCGCGCTCGGGGAAGATCGGGTGGTTCTCGAGCAGCGGCCCGAAGCGATCGAGTGCGTAGCCCCACACATCGTCCCTGACCCAGAACGTCGCCTGCGGGTTGCCCATCGACATCACCGATGGCGTGTGCAGCACCGGCGCATCGATCGGCCCGATCTGCAGCTCGATGCCCGTGGTATCGGCGAACTCCTCGGCCAGCGGGATATCCTGCCATCCGAAGCGCGGGCGGCCCATGTCGACGGTGATGAGCCCATCGTCCCGCTCGTCGCCAGTGAGGATGCCGGCGATCGTCTCGAAGACGAAATGCTTCTGCCCCCTCTCGGCGCTCAGCGCCTGCACGACGCAGCGCATGCCGTTACCGCAGGCCTGGGCCAGCGAACCGTCGGAGTTGATGATCTCGATGTAGTGGGCGGTGCCCGGCGTCCGCGGATCATGGATGGCCATGATCTGGTCGAACTTGGTCGCCGGATGGGCATTGATCGCCACGGCGGCGGCCGGCGTCACCCGCTCCTTGCGACCACGCATGTCGGCAACGATGATCTCGTTGCCGAGCCCGTTCATCTTGAGGAATGGGGCGTTGGACATGTGGCGTCGCCTAGCGGTTACGCGGGTCTATATGGCGGAAGTGACGCCAAATTGCCAGTCCCTGGCACGGCGCGGGCCGGCCGGCGGCCCGCTTCCGTGCTTCGAGATGCGCCAGCAGCGGTGCCAGTTCGGGTGGCGGCACCTGTTCGATGCGGCGGTACTCCCGCCCGCTCTGGTTGCGCTCCAGCATCCGCGCATCGACCATGGCGCGGCGGATCAGGGCGTGGTCGCCGAAATCGTGCCACTCGCGGATCAGGGCGCTGATCTCGCGCTCGGTATAGGTGTGTCCGCGCGGGATGCGCGACCAGAACACCCACTGGGTCAGCGTCTGGTGGGCGAGCCGGGACGGCCAGTTGGTGAGGATGCCGCCGTCGTCGAAATAGCGCGCGGTCTTCGTCACCTGGTCGAGGTCGGCGCGTGGTCCGGGCTCGGCGGCGGCCGTGAGCCGATCGGCGGCCTCGGCATCGGCGCGCAGGTGCTGGTAGTTGGCAAAGCCCGCGGCTCTGGCCAGCAGGTTCAGCAGCTCGACATGGCTGGGTACGCCCTCATGCCCCGAAAGGCCCTGGCGCAGGGTTTTGGCGAAAGGCGAAAGGTCGTCCACACGCAGTGGCACGGCAGTCCGTGACATGACTTGTCTCCATCGTGCCGATCTCCCAAGGGAGCGTCGTGGCCGCCGGCTTCCGATCAGGCACGGGATGGAGTGCTGTCTCGAACGACATAGTCGCAGGTTTAGCTCTCCGGAACGGAGCGGCGACGCCTGGGTGAACTGCTGACCCAACTCGGCTATACCGGACTGTGATACGGGCAACAAGGTGGAGCCAAATGTCCAGGATTGCCGAGCGCCACAGGCGGGCCGTCGAACTGCTTAACCCGCAGCAGGGCGAACGCGTGCTGGAGATCGGCTGCGGTCACGGCATCGCCACCGGATTGGTGCTCGCCAGCGGCGCGACGGTCGTGGCTGTCGACCGGTCAGCCAAGATGATCGCCGCCTGCAAGAAGCGGAATCCGACCGTCGACGCGAGGGAGCTAGCGTTCGAGCAACTCGACATGACCGGTTTCGATGCCGTCCTCGCCGTGAACGTCGATTTCGCCCGGAACGGCGAGGCGAACTGGGCCCAAAGGCTGCACTCTGCCACCAGGCCGGACGGACGCGTCGTGCTCGTCCTCGAATCTCCCGGCCTGCATCCGGCCGAACGGTTCCGGCAAGCCGTCGTTGCTGCCCTCACGGCAGCCGGCTTCGCGGCGGAAAGTATCGGTCAACCAGGCCTCGTCGCCGTCACGGCAACTCGCCTTCCTTGACTCCGCCCCATTCCTCCTCTATTTCGCGCCCCAATCCATCAGGTCGTACACCTGAAGGCCGACCGGGACCCGTGAAGGTATAAAGAGATCCCGGAGGCTCGCACCCCACAGCGCAAGCGCCCTGGGGTGTGTTTGGCGTTTGCGCTGATGGACACTACATCCCGGTCACACGGGACAAGGATTGGTGCGATGTTCGAAAGCCTTAGCGACCGGCTTGGGAAAATCTTCGACGGGATTCGCGGGCGCGGCGCGCTCGGCGAGAAGGACGTCGACGAAGCGCTGCGCGAAGTGCGCCGTGCGCTGCTCGAGGCCGACGTTTCGCTCGAAGTCACCAAGGCCTTCGTCGAGCAGGTGCGAGAGCGCGCCATCGGCGCCGAGGTCACCCGTTCGGTGACGCCGGGCCAGCAGGTCGTGAAGATCGTCCACGACGAACTGGTCAAGGTGCTGGGCGAGACCCAGGTGCCGATCGACTTCAACACCACGCCGCCGATGACCATGCTAATGGTCGGCCTGCAGGGCGCCGGCAAGACCACCCATGCAGGCAAGATCGCCAAGCGCATGAAGGAGCGGCAGGGCAAGAAGGTCCTCCTCGCCTCGCTCGACGACCGCCGTCCCGCCGCCAAGGAGCAGCTGCGCGTCCTCGGCGACCAGATCGGCGTCGATACGCTGCCGATCCAGGAGAACGAGAAGCCGGTCGATATCGCCCGCCGCGCGCAGCGCGAGGCCCGGCTCGGCGGCTACGACGTCGTCATCCTCGATACCGCCGGCCGCACCCATGTCGACGAAGAGCTGATGGCGGAGACGGCAGCGGTCAAGGCCGCCACCGATCCGCACGAAATCCTGCTCGTCGCCGATGCGCTCACCGGCCAGGACGCGGTGAACCTCGCCCGTTCGTTCGACAAACGCGTCGACATCACCGGCATCGTGCTGACCCGCGTCGACGGCGATGGCCGTGGCGGTGCGGCGCTGTCGATGCGGGCCGCTACCGGCAAGCCGATCAAGCTGATCGGTACCGGCGAAAAGATGGATGCGCTCGAGGATTTCCATCCCTCGCGCATCGCAGACCGCATCCTCGGCATGGGCGACATCGTCAGCCTCGTCGAAAAAGCGGCGCAGAACGTCACGGCTGAAGATGCGGCCAAGATGGCGAAGAAGCTCAAGAAGGGCGTCTTCGACCTCGAGGATCTGCGCAACCAGCTGCTGCAGATGAAGAAGATGGGCGGCATGGGCTCGCTCATGAACATGATGCCGGGCATGGGCCAGATGAAGAAGGCCATGGCCGGGGTGAACCTCGACGACAAGGTCTTCGACCGGCAGATCGCCATCATCAACTCGATGACGCTCAAGGAGCGCGCCAATCCCGACCTGCTGAACGCCAAGCGCCGCATCCGCATCGCTAATGGCTCGGGCACCAAGGTCGAGGACGTCAACAAGCTGATGAAGCAGCACCGCCAGATGGCGGACATGATGAAGAAGATCGGCAAGGGCGGCATGGGCGCGCTCTCGGGCGTGTTCGGCGGCAAGATGGGCGGCAAGATTCCCGGCCTCGGCGACATGCCCAGCCCCGAGAACATGGACCCCAAGGAGCTCGAAGAACTGGCGCGCCGCATGGGCATCGACCCCGCGTCGATCCCGCAGCAGGCCGCGCCGCCCAAGCAGCTCGCACCCTCCAAGCTGCCGACCGATGTCGGCCAGCTCCTCAAATCCGGCCCGGGCCTTCCCGGGCTAGGCGGCGCCTCGCGCTTCCCTGGCCTGCCCGGCCTCGGCGGCGGCTTCGTGCCGAAGAAGAAATAACCGAACCAACGACTTGAACCTGAAGGACTGAACGACTGAGCCTGAAGATCCGCCTCGCCCGTGCCGGCACCAAGAAGCGCCCCTACTACCATGTCGTCGTTGCCGACGCCCGCTCGCCGCGCGATGGCCGCTTCATCGAGAAGATCGGCACCTATAATCCGATCCTCGAAGACAAGTCGGCCCGTGTCTCGCTCGTCACCGAGCGCGTGCAGCACTGGCTCAGCGTTGGCGCCCAGCCGACCGACCGCGTGGCCCGCTTCGTCGACGCCGCCGGCCTGAAGAAGCGCGAGCCGCGCAACAACCCCGAGCGCGCCGTGCCGGGCAAGAAGGCCACCGAGCGCGCCGAGGAGCGTGCCAAGCGCGCCGCCGACGCCGAGGCCGCCAAGAACGCCCCGGCGGAAGCCCCCGCCGAAGAAGCTCCGGCCGCCGAGTAAGCCG
>JAEYYP010000354.1 GCA_023428425.1 Pseudomonadota bacterium | reverse complement strand
CCATCGAGATGCCCGAGAAGTAGACGATGTCCGCCCCCACCAGCGCGCCCTCCAGCGCCTCGGTATCGTCGGCCAGGAGCTTGGCCGCCGATTGCCCGCGCCAGTAGGTGAAGTGCCGGTCGCCCTCGGCCTGATGGGTCATGTAGAGCCCCGGCCGCTTGCCGGCGATGGTCTGGATGCGCCCCGTGCCGATCCCCGCCTTGTCGATGAAAGCGCGCATCTGGCCCGAATACATGTCGTCGCCGAGCGCCGTTACGTAATCGACGCTCCAGTCGTCCGGCAGCAGCGCCCGCATGTACCAGGCGGTGTTCAGCGTGTCGCCGGCATAGCCGAGCCGGTACAGCCCTTCCTCGCCGCCCGACATCTCGATCATCGCCTCGCCGACGCTGACGAACCTCTTGCCCACGCGCATATCCTCCCAAACAGGTCGCCAGACTTATGCCCCACCCACCCGCCAACCGGAAGGCACTATGGCGTCCGACTATCGGCTCGACTAAGAAACGCACACCCTCTGCACCTCTCCCGTTGTCGGGGAGGCCGGGAGGGGCCGTCCGGCTCGGTGAGGGGGCCGGTTATCGTTCAGAGGGAGAACACAGCATGCGCCTATCCGCCGCCGCCATCCGTTCAGACTCCGCGCAGGCGCTGTTCAGCAACAAGGCGGTTTCCGTACCGGATTACGATCCGGCTGCCACAAGTGCGGGCATCGTCCACCTCGGCATCGGCGCCTTCCACCGCGCCCACATGGCGGCCTATGTCGATAGCCTGCTGGCGAAGAACCCCGAGTGGGCCATCATCGGCGCCTCGCTCCGCCGCCCCGATACCCGCGACGCGCTCGCCCAGCAGGATTTCCTCTATACCCTCGCCATCCGCGACGCCTCGGGCACCAAGGCCCGCATCATCGGCGCCATCCGCGATGTCGTCGACGCCAGCGCCGACCGCACCCAACTCATTGAGACCATGGCGCTTCCCGCCATCCGCATCGTCTCGCTGACCGTCACCGAGAAGGGCTACTGCTCCGCCCCCGCGACCGGCGAACTCGACGAATCCCATCCCGATATCGTCCATGATCTCGCCCACCCCGACGCCCCCCTCAGCGCTCCCGGCATCATCGTCGCTGCGCTGAAGCTTCGCCGCAAGCGCGGACTTATCCCCTTCACCGTCATGAGCTGCGACAATCTCCCCTCGAACGGCAGGACCGCGGGTCGCATCGTCCGCCGCTTTGCCGCACTCACGGGAGACAAGGCGCTGGAAGACTATGTGAACACTGTCAGCTTTCCCTCGACGATGATCGACCGCATCGTCCCCGCCACCACCGACGCAGATCGAAATATCGTCAACGAAATCATTGGCTTGGATGATGCGTGGCCGATCATGACCGAGCCCTTCACCCAATGGGTGATCGAGGACGATTTCCCCGCCGGGCGCCCGCCGTTTGACGCCGCCGGGGCCCAGCTGGTGGAGGATGTCGAGCCCTTCGAGCTGATGAAGCTCCGCATGCTCAACGGTTCCCACTCGACCATGGCCTATCTCGGCTACCTCGGCGGCCACCAGTATGTCAGCGAGGCCATCGCCGATCCGGCGATCCGCAAGCTCATCCATGGGCTGATGACGGACGAAGTGATCCCGACCCTGCCCATGCCCCGCGAAAGCCTGGAGGCTTACCGCGATCAACTCCTCGCGCGCTTTGCCAACCCGGCGCTCAACCACCGCACCTGGCAGATCGCCATGGACGGCACCCAGAAGCTTCCGCAGCGCCTGCTCGGCACCATCCGGGCCCGCATCGAGGCCGGCCAGCCCTACACCCGTCTCGCCCTCGGCGTCGCCGCCTGGATGCGCTACGTCACCGGGATCGACGAAAAGGGTCAGCCCATCGACGTCAAGGATCCGCTCAGCGCCCGCCTGCGCCAGCTCGCCGACGCCGCCGGCCCGGACGCCGACAGGCTCGCCGAAAGCCTCCTCACCGTCACCGAGGTTTTCGGCACCGACCTCCCCGCGTCAAAGCCCTTCCGCGACGAGGTGACTACCCACCTGCGCTCGCTGTTCGCGAACGGAGCCGCCGAGACAGTGCGCAGGATCGAATGAGGCGCTGAGGTAGACAGGGCCCTCCCCCGCTACGCGGTGGAGGACCCCGTCGACCACGGCGCGCGCCCCTCACATCCCCTTGTTCGCCTTCATGAACTCTTCCGGCCCCATCGCGATCTTCCCGTCGATCTCGCCGATTGCCTTCTCGTCCTTGCCCTCATAGTCCAGCCCGTGCAGCACCGAGCGCAGCACCGCCAGCCGCCCGCGCTTCTTGTCGTTATTGAGCACGATGCGCCACGGCGCGTCCTTGGTGTGCGACGCCTCGAGCATCCTGTCCCGCGCCACCGAATAGTCGTCGAACTTCTTCAGCGCCTCGAGGTCGATAGGCGACAGCTTCCACACCTTCAGCGGGTCGTGCCGCCGGTCGTGGAAGCGCTTGAGCTGCATCTCGCGCCCGATGGCGAGCCAGAACTTGAACAGGTGGATGCCGTCATCCACCAGCATCCGCTCGAACCCCGGCACCGCCTTGAGGAACTGCGTCGTCTTGTCCGGGGAGCAGAACCCCATCACCGCTTCGACGCCCGCCCGGTTGTACCATGAGCGGTCGAACAGCACCTGCTCGCCGGCGGCCGGCATCCAGTCGACATAGCGCTGGAAATACCACTGCGTCCGCTCGCGGTCGGATGGCTTGGGCAGCGCCACCCCCATGTTGAAGCGCGGGTTCAGGTTCTCGAGATAGGTAGCGATCGTTCCGCCCTTGCCGGCGGCGTCGCGCCCCTCGAACACGATGACGACGCGCTTGCCGGTCTTCGCCTGGTCGTGCTGCAGCAGCGCCAGTTGCCGCTGCACCGCCAGCATCTCGATCTCGTACTCGTCCGTCGCGAGCTTCTCGTCGTACGGAAAGCCGCCGGAGGTCAGCGCCTTTTTCTTGATGGCGCGCGGCAGTACCGGGTCATCGAGGTCGAATCCTGCAATTGCATCTGACATTTGAAACCAAACTCCACGCGGCTGTCATCACGGCGTCACGAGCGTGATATGAACAACGCATTTCTTGCAAGCTTGGTCGAGTCGACATCGCTTGCGGGGTGAAGGAGCCCCAGATGGCCGACGAAGTGCAGCGAAGCGGAGCCAGTTCCGCCTCATGGGGGCAGGTGGTCCGGTCTCGCCTCTACGGTCGCCTGCTGTTCCTGCTCGCTGTGGGTCTCGTCTTCCTGACGCTGGCCGGCACGCAGCTCGTCGTGGCCTGGGCCGGCATACTGGCATTTGTCGTGGTGCTGCTGCTCGCTGCCATCGTGCCGGAGACCAGCGAGTCGCCTGCAAGCACCATGGCTGTGTCGCGCGCCAGCGATCCAGCCTTCGGCGACGGCGTTCGAATGTTTGCCGATGCTCTGCCCGATCCCGCCATCGTGCTCGACCGGCGCAGCGTGGTGTTTCACCTGAACGCCGCGGCGCGCCAGCAATTCCCTGCCGTCGTCGCCGAAGCACCGCTCGCCTTCACTCTCCGCGCCCCCAGCGTGCTCGGCGCCATCGAGACCGTGCGCAGCACGAATGCCCCGCAAACGATCGAACTGCACCAGGCGGTCCCCAACGAGACCTGGCACCGGGTGACCGTCGCGCCGCTCGCTCCCGGCGATCCGGTGAACGATGGGGCACTCGTCATCACCATGCACAACCTCACCGAGGGCAAGCGGCTCGAGTCGCTGCGCTCGGACTTTATCGCCAATGCCAGCCACGAGCTGCGCACGCCGCTCACCTCGCTGGTGGGCTTCATCGATACGCTGCTCGGCCCGGCCGCCAACGACAAGGAGGCGCGCGAGCGCTTCCTCGGCATCATGCGCGGGCAGGCCGGCCGCATGGCCAAGCTGATCGAGGATCTGCTGTCGCTCTCCCGCATCGAGATGCGCCAGCATGTTCGCCCCACCGCACCGGTCGAACTGAGCGGCCTTGTCCGCGAGGTCGCCGAGGGGCTGCAAAAGCTGGCAGCCGACTCGGGCACGAAGCTCCTGCTCACCATCCCTGACGAGCCCCTCGTCGTCCCCGGCGATCGCGACGAGCTCTACGAAGTGGTCGAGAATCTCGTCGAGAACGCCATCAAGTATGGCGGCGAGGGTGGCGACATCGAGCTCGCGCTTGGCCCCGCCACGTCGCGCCAGGGCTACTGCGCCGCCATCACCGTCACCGACCACGGCCCGGGTGTCGCCGCCGAGCACGTCCCGCGCCTCACCGAACGTTTCTACCGCGTCGATGCGGAATCGAGCCGCAAGAAGAAGGGCACGGGCCTCGGCCTCGCCATCGTCAAGCACATCGTCACGCGGCACCACGGCGTGCTCTCCATCAAGAGCCAGCCGGGGCAGGGCACCCGCGTGGAAGTGCTGCTCCGAAAGTGACGCTCGTGCCCGCGAGAATCCCAGCCGCAACTCTCGACGGTCAGATAGTTTCGTGAAAACAACGGATTAACCTGTCACAAAACGGTAGTGCGACTGTCATAAAACCTTTCCCCAACGGCCATAGGGTCCGCCCGTCACCACAGGCGGCACCAAAGCCGACCTGCAGATAGGGCCACCGGCCCGCTGTCTCCGAAAGGGAAGAATCATGAAACTCGCACTCACCGCCGGCGTAGCCGCCCTGGCGCTCGTCGCCGCCGCCACCGGCGCGCAGGCGCAGTCGCGCGACACCATCCAGATCGCCGGCTCCTCCACTGTCCTGCCGTTCGCTTCGATCGTCGCCGAAGAATTCGGCGCCGCGTTCCCCGAGTTCAAGACCCCGGTCGTGGGTTCGGGCGGCACCGGCGGCGGCCTGAAGCAGTTCTGCGAAGGCACCGGCGACAACACCATCGACATCGCCAATGCTTCGCGTCAGATCAAGGAAGCCGAACTCGAGGCTTGCACCGCCGCTGGCGTGACCGACGTTCGTGAAATCCAGTTCGGCTTCGATGGCATCGTCTTCGCCTCGGCCGCTTCCGGCGCCGACTTTGCCCTGACCCCGGTTCAG
>JAEYYP010000064.1 GCA_023428425.1 Pseudomonadota bacterium | reverse complement strand
GGGACCGCCGAAGGCGGTGGAGGGGGGAGCAACAGGCACGATCAATGTGACGGCGTGGAGCAGCGGGGCTCGTTCCGTCCGTTCAATGCTGCGGCAGCGGCCTGTCCTGTGTCCACAGCGGGATGACGTTTGTCCCGCCATCGAAGTCCTGCTTCGCGGCGGGCTTAGGTACCATCCGCCGCAGTGTCTGGTGAATCGACGTCTGAACCGCGACGCGCTGACGTAGCCGCGACTGGACGCGTTCGAGCAGGTACCTTGGCGACATCGGCTTGACGATGACTTCGTCGATGCCGGCCTTGATGCAGAGGGTCTTGGTTTCGGGGGTAACCGAGGATGCGAGCGCGATGACCTGGAAGTTCTGGTTCTCGATGGCATCGTCGTCGCGCAGGTCGCGGGTGACGAGGTCGGCGCGGGCGTTCTCGGCGTCGAAATCGGTGACGACCAGATCGACCGGGGCGATGCGCATGTAGACGTTGAGCGCCAGTTCCGACTCGAAGGGGCGAACGCGGAAGCTCGGAACCGAGGCGAGGACCATCGTCAGAATCGAGCTCAGCGCCGGGTTGGCGACGAGGACGGCAATGGTCTTGTGCGGCTGAGCCAATGCGGCGCTCCAGTGGTTAACAAGATGTTACCATCGGAGAGCAGGCAACAACAAGGCCCGGTGTCGTCAAACACCGGGCCGTGCTGGCAAATGCTGTGTGTGGCGAAGCTTACTTGGCTTCGTTGTAGAGCTTCTCGACGTATTCCCAGTTGATCAGGTTGTCGACGAAGGCCTCGAGATACTTCGGGCGGGCGTTGCGGTAGTCGATGTAGTAGGAGTGCTCCCACACGTCGACGCCGAGGATCGGCTTGGCGCCGGTCACGAGCGGCGACTCGCCGTTCGGGGTTTTGGCGATGACGAGCTTGCCATCCTTGACCGCGACCCAGGCCCAGCCGGAGCCGAACTGCGTGGTGCCGGCAGCGATGAAATCGGCGCGGAACTTGTCGTAGCCGCCGAGATCGGAATCGATGGCCGCCTGAAGGGCGCCCGGGATCGACTTGCCGCCGCCGTTCGGCTTCATCCAGTTCCAGAAATGCAGGTGGTTGTAGTGCTGGCCGGCATTGTTGAAGAGGCCGGCATTCTTGCCGTAGCTCTCCTTGACGATCTCTTCGAGGCTCTTGCCCTCGAGGCCGGAGTCCTTCAGCAGGTTGTTGCCATTGGTGACATAGGCCTGGTGGTGCTTGTCGTGGTGGTACTCGAGCGTCTCCTTGCTCATGTACGGGCCGAGGGCGTCATAGGCGTAGGGCAGGGCGGGAAGTTCGAAAGCCATTCTTGGTGCCTCCTGAGGGGGTGGTCTTGAGGATGTTGGCCGCTGGGCTAAGCCGATATAGGCGGTTTGACCTGTCGCGCCAATGGCGGCTTTGGGACGATTTGTCCAAAGTGGGTTGATTGGGGGGAATGGGGGGCCCCTGCCGGGTCGCGGCGCGCTCCGTTGTGATCGTCGTTGACAGCAAGTCCAGCGTAAACAAAGAATAGTGGCGTGCACGGAGGGTTGCGCGTGACTGTTGATGTTGTTGTTTCCAATCGTCCGGAGATCGCTGCGGGTGGAATCGCCCGGGACGATACATCGACTGCCTTCTACATTCGGATTAACGCGCTGATCGACCCATCTCATACCGTGCTGGATCTCGGCGCTGGTCGCGGAGGTCAGCTAGAGGGGCAGCAATCGTACCGAAGAGAACTTGGGCGGTTGAAGGGCAAGGTGCGACGACTGGCTGGATGTGACGTCGATCCAGTTGTGCTGTCGAATCCCAATCTGGACGACGCAGAAGTTCTGGATGGATCTGGGAAGTTGCCTTATCCCGATGGCACCTTCGACTTGATCTACAGCGATTGGGTGATCGAGCATCTCCACGACCCGGCAGCCTTCGCTGCCGAGGTTCGCAGGGTGCTGAAACCTGGTGGATGGTTCTGCGCACGGACGCCGAACAAGTGGGGCTATATCGCCTTGGGCGCGCGCATGGTGCCGGAAAGGCTGGAAGCGTCGATTCTGCATCGGTTGCAGCCCGGTCGGCAGGATCGAGACGTCTTTCCCAAGCGATACAGGCTCAACACGTTGGGGGCCATAAAGAGGGCCTTCCCAACGTCACAGTGGGTCAATGCGTCATTTTCGATGAACGCGACGCCGGCTTACTTCGGCAACAGCAGGGCACTGTTCTGGGCAATCGACCTTTATCAGAAGGTCACGCCCAGGTGGATGAACACTGTATTGCTGGTATTTCTCCAGAAGAAATAGTGGGTCTCAGGCCAGCCCCATGCACTGCAGCGCGAACGCGTAGCTGAGGCCGGTTTCCTTCAAGGCGTCGAAGCGGCCGGAGGCGCCGCCGTGGCCGGCGCCCATGTTGGTCTTGAGGTAGAGCGGTTGATCGCCGGTCTTGATGGCGCGGAGCTTTGCGACCCACTTGGCGGGCTCCCAATAGGTGACGCGCGGGTCGGTGAGGCCGGCGATGACGAGGATGGGCGGGTAATCCCTGGCCTCGACCCGCTCGTAGGGGGCGTAGCTGGCGATGCGGTCGTAGGCGGCCTTGTCGGTGATCGGATTGCCCCATTCGGGCCACTCTGGCGGGGGCAAGGGCAGGGTGTCGTCGAGCATGGTGTTGAGCACGTCGACGAACGGGACTTCCGCGAGGACACCGGCCCAGAGGTCGGGGCGCATGTTGGCGATGGCGCCCATCAGGAGGCCGCCGGCGGAGCCGCCTTCGGCGACGATCCTGCCCTTCGAGCTGTAGCCGAGATCGATGAGCGTTTCCGCGGCGGCGATGAAGTCGGTGAAGGTGTTGGCTTTGTGCTCGCGGCGGCCGTTGCGGTACCAGGCATAGCCCTTGTCCATGCCACCGCGGACATGCGCGGTGGCGTAGACGACGCCCCGATCGACAAGCGACAGTTTTGACACCGAGAAGCTGGCGGGCATCGCGATGCCGTAGGCGCCGTAGCCGTAGAGCAGGGCGGGGGCCGTACCGTCGAGTTTCAGGCCCTTCTTGTAGAGCAGCGTGATCGGCACGCGTTCGCCGTCGCTGGCGGTGGCGAAGATACGCTTCGTCTCGTAGTCGGCCGGGTTGTGGCCCGAGGGGACGACCTGCTCCTTGAGGAGCGTGCGCGCGCCGGTCGCCAGATCGAGGTCATAGGTGCGCGACGGCGTGGTGGGCGAGGAATAGGTGAAGCGGATCGTCGTGGTATCGAACTCGAAGCCCGCCGACATCCCGAGCGCGTAGGCCTCCTCGTCGAACTTCACCGTCCATTCCTTGCCGGTATCGAGTTCGCGGACGACGATGCGCGGCAGGCCTTCCGAGCGTTCGAGGCGGACGAGGTGGTGCTGAAGCACAATGATGTCCAGGATCAGCACGCCGGGCGTGTGCGGGACGAGGTCAATCCAGTGCTCGGCATCGGGGGTCGCGACCGGTGCGGTGACGATCTTGAAATCCTCGGCGCCGTCGGCATTGGTGAGGAGGTAGAAGGTGCCGTCACGCTCCTCGATATCGTACTCGCGATCGGTCTGGCGGGCGGAGACAAGGCGCGGGGCGCCGCCGGCCCTGGCATCGATGATCCAGAATTCGGATGTCTGGTGGTCGTGCGCGTCGATGACGATGTGGCTGCGGCTCAGCGTCTCGTCGACGCCGACGAAGAAGCCGGGGTCCTTTTCCTCGTAGACGATCTCGTCCTCGGCCTGCGCCGTGCCCATGACGTGGCGGCGGACCCGGAACGGGCGGTGATTGTCGTCGTACTCGGTGTAGTAGATGGCGGCACTGTCGGCCGACCAGACGCCGCCGCCGGCGATGTCCTCGAGCACCTCATCGCTGTCCTTGCCGGTCGCGAGGTCGCGGAAGCGCAGGGTGTAGAACTCGCTGCCCTGCTTGTCGGCGCTCCAGGCGAGGATGCGATGCGATGGATCGTGGTCGCCGCCGCCGAAACCGAAATACTCGGCGCCTTCGGCCTCGATATTGCAGTCGAGGAGGATCTCCTCCGGACCGCCATCGCGCGGCGTGCGCACGAGGATCGGGTACTGCTTGCCCTCCTCCATGCGCGAGTTGTAGGCGAAGGGGCCGTCTTTCTCGGGCAGGCCGATATCATCCTCTTTGATGCGGCCGCGAATCTCGCGGTAGATCGTGTCGACAAGGGTCGCCTGCGGATCTTCCAGCACTTCCTTGGTGTAGGCGTTCTCGGCTTCGAGATAGGCCCGGATGTCGGCGGGGAGCGTTTCGGGCTCCTGCATCACCTGCTGCCAGTTGTCGGCCCGCAGCCAGTGATAGGGATCCTGGCGCGTGATGCCGTGATGGGTCACGGCGTGCTGGCGGCGTTCGGCGACGGGCGGAGTGGGCATGAAGAACCTCGTTGATTGCCCGCCGTGTAGCAGGAATGACCGGGCCCGGCGAGCCGGGCGGATGGGCAGGGCGCAGCCGCGAAAGCTGTGACAATCCGACACCCCCGACCGGATTCGGTTGCCGGGGGGAGGGGGATGGTTAGAGTTCGCCAATCGAATCCTGGGAGTGGCTGTGCAGCTGACGCCTGAAATCGCCGTGCTGAGCGCTGTGTTGTTGCCGCTGATCGGAGCGGTACTGTCGCCGTTGCTGCACCGATTGTTGCGAGCCTATGCCGGCTGGCTGCTCGCGCTGATCCCCGCCTGGGCGTTCGTGGCGATCTACTCCTTCGCTGGCGATGTTGCGGCCGGCGGGCAGGTTGCCGTTGCGTGGGACTGGGTCCCGAGCTGGAACCTGCGGCTGAGCTTCATGCTCGACGGGTTGAGCCTGACCTTCGTGCTGGCGATCGCCGGAATCGGCGCCTTCGTGGTGCTGTATGCCGCGAGCTACCTCAAGGGCCATGTGCACCAGGGACGCTTCATGGGCTTCCTGCTCGGCTTCATGGCCGCGATGCAGGGGCTGGTGCTGGCCGACAACCTGGTGGCGCTCTACCTGTTCTGGGAACTGACCTCGGTCACCTCCTTCCTGCTCATCGGCTTCGACCATAGCCGGCAGGCAGCGCGGCGCGCGGCGACGCAGGCGCTTGTCGTGACGGCGATGGGCGGGCTGGCCTTGCTGGCGGCCGGCGTAGGGATCGCGATGATCTCGGGTGACTGGAACCTGAGTGCCGCAGGCGGGCTGCAGGCGCACGCCGCCTACCCGGTGCTGGTGGTGCTGGTGCTGCTGGCGGCATTCACGAAGTCGGCGCAGGTGCCGTTCCATTTCTGGCTGCCCAACGCGATGGAGGCGCCGACGCCCGTGTCGGCCTATCTCCATTCCGCCACCATGGTGCAGGCCGGCGTTTACCTGGTCGCGCGGATGACGCCCAACCTCGGCGGTGAGCCGATCTGGAACATCACGCTGATGCTGTTCGGCGGCGCGACGATGCTCTGGGGCAGCATGCAGGCGTTCCGGCAGACCGACCTGAAGCAGATGCTGGCGCAGACGACCCTCGCTTCGCTCGGGCTCCTCATGCTGCTGCTAGGCGCCGGCTCGAAGCTCGCCGTGCTGGCCGCCATGCTGTATTTCGTCGGGCATGCCCTCTACAAGGCGGGGCTGTTCCTCGTGGCAGGGGCCATCGACCATGGGACGGGGACACGCGACGTGACGTCGCTCGGTGGCCTGCGCGACCCGATGACGCTGACCTTCATCGCAACCATCTTGGCGGTGGCCGCAATGGTTGGGGTGCCGCCGCTGGTGGCTTTCTTCGCCAAGGAAGAGATGTACCTCGCCTTCACGATGGCCGATGTCGGCTCGCAGGTGACGCTGGTGGCGCTCATCCTGGGCAATGCCTTGCTCGGCGGGGTGGCGTTGCTGGTGATGATCAAGCCGTTCATGGGACAGTTGCTGCCGACGCCGATGGCCCCGCACGAAGCACCACCGGCCATGCTGGCGGGCCCGCTGCTGTTCGGAGCCGCGGGGATCACGCTTGGGTTCTTTCCGGGTCTCCTGGGCGGCGTGCTGGTGGAACCTGCCGCCGCGGCAATTCTCGGAGGCTCGGACGAACACCACTTGAAGTTCGCCATCGATCCGCTGAGCCTCGCCTTCTGGCTCTCGGTGGCAACCTGGGGGCTGGCCTTCGTCGCCTATCGCCTGGCCGACCGGGCGCGCGTCGCGCTGCGGGACTCGGCGGGACGGATCGGCTGGAGTTTTGATCGGGGCTTCGACCAGTTCTACTTCGGGCTGCTGCGCTTCGCCGCGGGCGTGACGCGGACGCTGCATCATGGCTCGCTGCAACGCTATCTGCTCGTGGTGTTCGTGGCACTGGGATGCGCCGCGATCGTCCCGCTCTGGCTCCTCGGGGGACTGCCAGACCTCACGGTCCGCTGGGACGCGACATTCTATGAGCTCGGGGTGATGCTGATCGCCGTGCTGGGGCTGGGGCTGGTGGTGCTGGCCCGGACCCGGCTGATGGGCATTCTCGCACTCGGCGTACAAGGTTCTGCGGTGGCGCTGCTGTTCGTCTTCTACGGCGCTCCGGACCTGGGGTTCACCCAGTTCATGGTCGAGATCGTATCGGTGGTGATCCTGGCGCTGGTCATGGCCCGGCTGCACCTCGATGCCCGCGATCCCCGGCCGTTCGAGGATTGGGCACGCGATGGCGCGGTGGCGGCCTTCGCCGGTCTGGCGGTGACACTGCTGCTGTTCCGAGTGCTGCAGCAGCCGATGAGCGGGGCACTGTCGGATTACTTCAATGCGGCCAGCAAGCCGCTGGCGCACGGGCGGAACGTCGTCAACGTCATCCTCGTCGACTTCCGTGCCCTCGATACTCTGGGTGAAATCGCCGTCGTGTTCGCTACAGGCCTGGCGGTGATGGCGTTGCTGCGCGGCGCGCCAAAGCCCCCCGCAGCGGCGGTCGAGCCCGAGGCGGCCCCCGCAAAGCCGCGACGGGCGCGCACCAGGAGGGCGGCGGCATGAACACCCTGATCTTCCGTACTGTGGCTCCATTGCTGACCGTGGTGATGCTGGTGTTTTCGGTGTTCGTGCTGCTGCGCGGGCACAACGAGCCCGGCGGCGGCTTCATCGGTGGACTGATCGCCGGCGCGTCGATCGCGCTTTATGGCATCGCCATGGGAACTGGCGCGGCGCGCCAGGCGCTGCGAGTCGACCCGGTGGCGCTGGCTGCCGCGGGACTGGGCCTCGCACTGCTTTCCGGCATGGTTTCGTTGCCGCTCGACGTGCCGTTCCTGACTGGCCTGTGGGCAGAGTGGGAAGGCGTGACCCTGTCGACGCCGCTGTTCTTCGACATCGGTGTCTATCTCGTCGTCGCCGGGACGCTGGCCGGACTGGCGCTCGGGCTGGAAGAGGGAGGCGATTGATGGACCAGACACTCGCCATTCTCGCCGGACTTTTTCTGGCGGTTGCCGTCTATCTGCTGCTGTCGCGCTCGCTGATCCGCATGTTGCTGGGTCTGGTGCTGCTGGGCAACGCCGTCAACCTCGTGATTCTCGTCGGCGGCCGACTGACGCGGATTGTTCCGCCGATCGCGCTGGGCGAAGCGAGCGGACCGGGGGCGGATGCCGCCAACCCGCTGCCGCAGGCGCTGATCCTCACCGCCATCGTGATCGGCTTCGCCATGTTCTCCTTCCTCCTGGTTCTCGCGTGGCGCGCCTACCATTCGCTCGATGCCGATGACTCCGACCGGATGCGCGTCGCCGAACCTCCCAGTCAACCCGACCCGCCGATGAGCTACTGATGGGCGGCATGCAACAGAGCGCAGTATTTGCGGTGGATTGGCTGGTGGTGCTGCCGGTGGTGCTGGCGCTTGCCACGTCGGCCCTGCTGGTGGTGGGTCGGCATGCGCGTGACCTGCAATGGGCCGGGGCGCTGATCGGTGTTGCGGCCATCGCCCTGATCGATGTCGCCCTGCTGTGGCGCGTGATGGAACTCGGCCCGGTCGCCATGACCATGGGCAACTGGCTGCCGCCCTTCGGGATCACCTTCGCGGTGGATGTCGTCGGGGCGGGGTTCGCGCTGGCCGCCGCCGTGGTGACGCTGCTGCTGCTGGTCTACATCCGCATCGACATCACCGAGCCAGTCAGGCGGCGGGGTGCGTATCCCCTGATCCTGCTGCTGCTGGCGGGCGTCAGCGGCGCGTTCCTGACCGGGGACCTGTTCAACCTCTATGTCTGGTTCGAGGTCATGCTCATCGCCAGCTTCGGGCTGATGGCGCTGGGCGGGCGCGAAATCCAGCTCGACGCGACGGTGAAGTACGGTTTCCTGAACTTCCTCGCGACGGCGTTCTTCCTGTTGTCGCTGGGACTGCTGTACGGGCTGCTCGGCACGCTCAACATGGCCGACATCACAGTGAAGGTGGCGGCGGCCGATCCGCCGGCACTGGCCGGGATCGGGGCGCTGCTGCTGCTGGCTTTCAGCATGAAGGCCGCGGCTTTTCCGGTGAACGCCTGGCTGCCGGCCAGTTATCATGCGCCGCCCCCCGCCATTTCGGCGCTGCTGGCCGGGCTGCTCACCAAGGTGGGCGTCTATGCCCTGCTGCGCAGCCTCGGCATGTTGATGCCGGCCGCACGCGACATGCTCGATCCGGCGATCGCGCTGGTGGCAATCGGAACGCTGGTGATCGGGCCGCTGGGCGCCATCGCGGAGACGAATCTCCGCCGCGCTCTCGGCTTCCTGCTCATCGGCGGCATCGGCGCGACGATGGCAGGGCTGGCGCTCGGCAATCTCGCCGGCCTGGCGGGCGCAGTGTCGTACACGCTGCATGCGATGCTGACGATCACGGCGCTCTACATGCTGGCCGGATTGATCGAGGCGATGACCGGCGCCACCGACACGCGGCAGATGGGCGGGCTCTACGCCGCCGCTTCGCTGCCGTCGGTGATGTTCTTCGGGCTGATGCTGGCGGTGGCCGGTGTGCCGCCGTTCCTCGGATTCTGGCCGAAGCTGATGCTGATCGATGGCGGCTTCGCCCGCTGGCAGTTTGGCGCGGACCCGTGGGCGCTGGCGCTGTGGCTGGCCGTACTGGTAAACGCTCTGCTGTCGCTGATTGCCGGAGCGCGGCTATGGGCTCATATCTTCTGGCGGCCGGGCCGTGAGGGCGAAGCGTCCGAATCGCCGAACCTCGAGCTGAGATCGCTGTCGCGGCCGGAGCGGCGGCAGGGGCTGGGCCCGACACTGGTGCTGGCGGCGATCGTGCTGGCCATGGGACTGTTCCCCGAACCGCTGCTGGCTCTGGCGCGCGAGGGTGCACAGGGCCTGCTCGACCCGGCGCGCTACGTGGCTGCGACCGGGCCGGTGGAGGTGTCGCCATGAACCCTGGCTTCCTCACAGTGCTGCTGGCCCTTGGTTGGGCTGCCGCGACCGGAAGCTTCACGCTGCCAAACCTGCTCTTTGGCGGGCTGATCGGCGGTTCCTGCCTCTACCTGATCAGGGGCCAGATCGGTGGCACCCGCTTCTGGAGCCGTTCGGTGCGGGTTGTCTCGCTGGCTCTGGTCTTTCTGCACGAACTTGTCCACAGCGCCGTGCGCGTCGGTCTGATGGTGCTGCGTCCCCGACTCGAGGTGCGCCCGGCATTCATAGCGTTTCCCCTATCGGTAAAGAGTGACGTCGAGATCACGCTGCTTGCCAATCTCGTCACCTTGACGCCGGGAACGCTGAGTGTCGACGTGTCGGTCGACAGGAAGCATCTGCTCATCCACGCCATCGATGTCACTGACCGCGAGGAGGTGATCCGCTCGATTCGCGACGGGCTGGAGAGAAAAGTCATGGAGGCCTGCCGATGACCGGAGCCGAACTGCTGAACTGGTCGGCGGACATCGCCATCGTGCTGCTGCTCGTAGCCCTGCTGCTGGTCATCGTGCGTCTCGCCCGAGGTCCGAACCTTGGCGACCGCATCCTGGCACTCGATACGCTGGCGCTGCTTGCGGTGGCGCTGATCGGCGCATTCACCGTTCGCACCGGGCTTGGACTGTATCTGGATATCGCCATCGCGGTGGCGCTGGTGGGCTTTCTGTCTACCGTCGCGCTGGCCCGATATGTGCTGAACCGCGGGAAGAGCGGAGGCGACCAATGATTGAAACGCTGGTGCAGTATGTAGCTGCCGCCGCCGTATTGTCGGGGGCGGTATTCGGACTACTGGCCGCGATTGGCATAGTCCGACTGCCTGATCTCTACACGCGGCTGCATGCAGCTTCCAAGGCCGGTGTGGTCGGGACAGGACTTATCCTCATTGCGGTGGCGCTGATATCCACAGATGGTGCCGTGGTTCTGCGCGCAATTCTTGGCATCATTTTTCTGCTGCTTTCGACGCCTATTGCTGCCCATCTACTGGCTCGAGCCGCCTACAAAGCTGGGGAGTTACCGACAGTTGCTACCGCAGTTGAGGAGATTGACGGGCAGGCCGGATCGGTTCCGTAACTACTTCGAGTAACATAAAGTTACTCCCGGTTCAGATTAGGACAGTTGCTTCCGTTACGAAATCGCCATAGACAACCAATCAAGGGGAAGGACTCCACGGCCTTCCCGCGAATCCAGAACTAAAGGACCCGAAATGACAGAACTGAATGGCGCCGTCGCCGCCGCTGACAACGATCTCATCGATCTGAGCGCCGATATCGTCTGCGCGTATGTTAGCCACAATGCGCTGAGCGTCACCGATCTGCCCAAGCTGATCGCCGATGTGCACACCGCGCTTCGCGGCCTGCAGTCGCCGGTGGCGGCAGTGGCCACCGAAGAACAGAAGCCGGCTGTCGCCGTCCGCAAGTCGGTCGCGGCGGACTACATCATCTGCCTCGAAGACGGCAAGAAGTTCAAATCGCTGAAGCGCCACCTGCGCACCCACTACAATCTCTCGCCGGAAGAATACCGTGAGAAGTGGGGCCTGCCGGCCGACTACCCGATGGTGGCTCCGAACTACTCGGCTACCCGTTCGCGCCTCGCCAAGGACAACGGCCTCGGCCGCAAGGCCATGGCCTGATCGCAGGTTGACGGCGGGCACGCCTGCCCCGACCGGACCGCAACGAACTTTGACCGGCCGCTCCCGCAACACGGGGCGGCCGGTTGGCTTTTCAGGGACTGCCTGAGAGCGACCCGGAAGTTATCCCCGCTGCCTTGACGGCGCCGTATAGGAACATAATCCTATTAGCGGTGGAGGCTTGGATGCGACAGGGGGATGCGAAGCGACAGGGCGGCGGATTGGCATCCACGAGTGCTGGCGAGCGAGCCGGTGGTGCTGGAGTTCGAGTCGCGCCGCCGCGACCGGGCCGGGTGGTGCCTGCTGCGCTTCGTCGCCGCCGCCCGCAACGTGCCGACCGCCCAGTTGCTGCTGCCCAGCCGCGGCGAGGCCGATGTCGCGCAAGCCCGGCAACTCGCCATGTACCTGATGCATGTGGTGCTCGGACGCGTGTACCTTGATGTCGGCCGCTTCTTCGGGCGCGACCGCACCACGGTCTCCCATGCGTGTGCACTGATCGAGGATCTGCGCGACGACCCCCAGTTCGATGCCGAGGTCAGCCGGCTGGAGCGACGCCTTTCGATGCGGCGAGAGGTGAAGCATGCGCGCGCGTAAGCCGGTGCTCCGCTTCGTCCGGGCGCTCATGGGCGCAGGCGAGGCGATGCGTGACGGGGAGACGTTCCGGGTCTGGACGGCCGGGGGCGCCGCTCTTCTGACCGCCGACGAGGTGCAGGCGCTTCAGGCAGATGGGGTGATCGGCGGCGATCGGCTGCGGGCCGTTGTGCTGGCCGGGACTGCACAATGGCTGAAGCGGCAGATACTGGAGGTGGATGCATTCGCGGCGCAGCACCGGGAGGTGGTGCCGGGGCCGGAGGGTGTGCCGCTCAACCTGGCCGAGAGCCCGCTGGCGCGGCTGGCGGCGACCTCGGGCGGCGAGCCGGCGTTCCTCGCGCGGCATCAGGTCGAGGCCGGTGAACGGGTCCGCCGGCTGGTCGAGCGCGCCCGCCTCAACCCGCGGCTTACGATGAACTACTCCGCCGCCCAGGTAGCGGGCGGCAAGGGGGCCTCGCGTGCCGGTGACATGAGCGACATGGCCGCTGATGCCCGCAAGGCCCTGGCGCGCCTGCACGAGGCGCTGCCACGCGACTGCGCCGAAGTGGTGCTCGACGTATGCGGGCTCGAGAAGGGTTTGCAGCAGGTGGAGAGCGAACGCGGCTGGCCCCGCCGCAGCGCCAAGCTGGTGCTCCGCATCGGCCTCGACCGGCTCGCCGAAGTCTGGGGTATCGGCACCGTGGCGGTGGGACGCGAAGGACGGAGCAGGGCGTGGATGGAGGGGGAGCGGGTGCCGCTGGGGGTGGTGGATTAGGCTGCCAACGCCTTCGCCTCTGAGCGGATGCGGTTGACCATGGCGACGAGGCCGTTGCTGCGCTGCGTGGTGAGGTGCTCGCGCAGGTGCAGGTCGTCAAAGACCTGGATGGCGTCGGTCTCGGCGATCTCGCTGGCCGGGCGGCCCGAGTAGAGCGCCACGAGGATGGCGACGAGACCGCGGACGATCATCGCATCGGATTCGCCGCGATAGACGAGGTTCGCGCCATCGTGGCTGGAGACCAGCCACACCTGCGACACGCAGCCATGCACCCGCGTCTCGGCGTTCTTCTCGGCATCGTCCAGCGGGGGCAGGGCCTGGCCGAGCTCGATGATGTAGCGATACCGGTCCTCCCAGTCATCGAGGAAGGACAGGTTTTCGGCGATGTCGAGAAAGGCTTGCGGGTGGGTCATTCGGTGTAGATAGGCGTTTGTGCGCCGCTCGGAAAGCACCGGAAATGAAGAACCCGGCGAGGAGGTGGAATCTCCCGCCGGGTTCAATGCCCGAGGCGGCGAAGCCTCGAACGAGCCGTCATGTAGTCGTCATGTGGCGCGGGCGCAAGGGGGATCAGGCCGGACGGGAGAATTTCGTCGGGGCGAGGAACTGGCTCGATATGTTGGCGAGGATCGGGCCATCGGCCTCGGAGGCCTTGCGTGCCGCGATCCAGTCGGGATCGGAAACGAAGGCGTTCCAGCGGGCCTCGCGGTCGGCCATCGAGGCCCAGCGGATCATGTAGGTGAGATCGTTGCTGCTCTCGCCGATTACGGTGGTCCAGAAGCCTGCCTGCTCGATGCCGTGTTTCTCCCAGAGCTTCAGGGTGTCGTTCTCGAAGCGCTTGATGAGCGCCGGCAGGCGGCCGGGCAGGCAGCGGTAGATGCGCAGTTCATAGATCATCGGAGGTCCCTCGGTTGTCGCGAGGGGTTGAAGCATTTCGCGAGGGGGCGGGCAATTGCCGCTTCCGGCTAGGCGCGTCTCAGCTTCACGACAAGGGTGGCGACGAGCCAGCAGAGGGCCGCTGCCGCGAGTGTGATGCCGGTGTCCTGAATTGCTTCGCCGAGCCTGAAGCCCCTGCCGGAGCCGAGGTCGAACCAGGCGTCCAGCGCCTCGTTGGCGAGTTGCATCGCCGCGACGGCAATGAAGGCGAAGCTCGGCCGCCTGAGGATCAGGAGCGCGACGGCGAAGATGGCCACCGCGAACACGATATGCAGGGCATTGGGCCCGAGTCCGCTCGCGTCGATCAGAATCTGCTTCAGTTCATTCCACATGCGCACCAGTGAGCATGAAGCCGGCCCGCAGGAAAAGAGAAACCGGAAGCGCGGGGCAGCGCGCTTCCGGTCGCCAGGGATCGCTTGGAGTTGCGTCGGGGGAAGTGACGCGACCCCTGGTGGTCAGCCCATCCGGTCCGGTCGCCGCGGCAGCGGAACCGGGATCGAGGCGTCGGGGGAGGCCTCGGCGGACGGGATTGGCGCGGACGGAAGAACGGCGAATGTCGTCCTGCCGTCTGGGCATTCGAGGAACGGGCAATCCCGAAGGACATGCTCGACGATGGCCTTCTGGCCGATGGCAACGGCGGCCTTCGAGGCGTCGTCCAGATCACGCCCGAGGTCGACATCCTTGGGCGCGACGATGATGAACATCACCGTAAGCCAGAATGCGGACCTCAGAAAAAACATGGACTTGGCGCTCCTGCCGGCAGTTCGCTGCCTGTTGGAGAGCATCGTGCCCGCCGCCGCTTAAGCGCCGTTTCGAACTTTCGATAAAATTCGAGCCAAATGCAGACGACCCTCCCGCGTGCTTCCGCCGACCCCGGGCAAGGAACTGTTTACGCTACTGCCAGAAACCCCCGGCGCAAGGCTGTGCATTGAGGGCGCAACGGCCCGCCACCGGGTTCCGCTTAAACGTGTCTTAGGCGTTGGAGTGGATTGTCCGAACCAACAATAAGGGCGGCACAATAGTGAGTTCGAGTATGCGTGGCCTGCGGTCCTGGCTCGAGGGTAAATGGCGCCAGCGCCTGTCGAGCAATCCCGGCGGGCGGCCGGAGGCCATTCGCCGCAAGGCCATCGCCACCAATGCCTCGATCGTGCTTGCCGTCAGCCTGGTGGGCCTGCCCGGCGCGCTGTACCTGCTGGTGCAGGGCATCGTGCTCCCCTTCATCATCGCGACGATCGGTACCGCCGCAGGGATGATGGCCGTCACGCTCAGCCAGCGCGGGCAGTTCGAGCGCGCCGCCGCCACGCAGGTCTATGCCACCTTGATGATCGGCTTCCTGCTTACGGTCGCCGACCCCGGAATGGTCGATTTCGGCCTAGCCGTCGCGCTGCTGGCGCCGGTGCATGCGAGCCTGCTTACCCGGACCCCGGTGAAGAAACGTGCCTGGGCGATCCTCGTCGTCGTCGTCGCGGCCGGTGTCGTCTCGCACCAGGGACTGCTGGCCTGGCCGGAGGCTTTCCGCGCGGAGTTCGCGCTGATGGGTGCATTGGCCTTCGCCCTCACCGCGGGCCTGATCGCGTTCTCGGCCAACCGGCTGAACTCGGTGTTCGAGGTGTACGAGAAGGCCCAGATCAACGCCTACAAGCACCTGATCGAGCACGTGCAGGACGCCGTGATGCGGTTCGGGTCGGATGGCGGCGTGCTGTTCGTGTCGCGCTCGGCCGAAAAGCTGTTCGGTTGCCGTCGCTTCGAGTTGACCGGCTCGGGGCTGCTCGATCGGATCCACGTGATGGACCGTCCCGCCTACCTGACCGCCTTCGCTGCGGCGAATGGCGACGGGCAGACGCGCCGGGTGGAAATCCGCATGCGCCACGACGACCTGGCTCCCGGCGTTGCGCCGAAGTTCATCTGGGTCGAGGCCGCGCTGTCGCCCGTCGTGGATGCCGAGTCCGACGAGCCGCGCCATGAGGTCGTCGTGCTGCTGCGCGACGTGACCGAGCGGCACGACCGGGAGATCGAGCTGCATCGCGCCCGCAAGGCGGCCGAGGAAGCCTCGATCGCCAAGTCGCGCTTCCTCGCAACCATCGGGCACGAGCTGCGCACGCCGCTGAACGCCATCGTCGGGTTCTCCGAGATGATGACGTCGGGCGTCGTCGGCGACCTCACGCCGCAGCACAAGGAATACGCGACGCTGATCCACCAGTCGGGCCATCACCTGATCGACGTGGTGAAGATGCTGCTCGACATGTCGCGGCTCGAGGCCGGCAAGTTCGAGCTTCAGACCGAACCGTTCATGCCCGACCTGCTTGTCGAGCCCTGCTTCAAGATGGTCGACGCCATGGCCCGGGAGAAGTCGATCCGGCTGATGAGCGACATGCCCCGGGCGCTGCCGATGCTGGTGGCGGACGAACGGGTGTGCCGGCAGATCCTGATCAACCTGCTGTCGAACGCCATCAAGTTCTCCCACGAACACTCGGTGATCACGCTCGAGATGCGGCGCCAGGGTCGATTCGTCGCCATGGTCGTGACCGATAGCGGCATCGGCATGCCCGAAGATGCCGTGAAGCGGCTCGGCGAGCCCTTCTTCCAGGCGCAGGACGGGCTGGCGCGCCGCTACGAGGGGACCGGGCTCGGCCTCTCCATCGTGAAGGGACTGGTGGAACTGCACGAAGGCGAACTGCATGCCCGCTCGTCGCCGGGCGAGGGAACGGTGATGACCGTTTTGCTGCCGATAAACGGTCCGGAAACCAAGGTAGGGGAAACTGCCGTCGTCACGCCCCTCCATCGGGAACCGGCGCAGCAGCAAATGCCCACATGGTCCGCAGACGAAAGAAAAAGAGCCCTATGACGGCAGCATCCTTTGCGCACCTGCCCTTGCAGGTCGGCGGCGTCGCACTGGCCCACGCGGGCCGAGCGGCGCTCTGGGTCATCGCGCGCTACATGCGCGCCCCGCTCACCAACTCGGCGATCCTGGCGCTGGTGGTTACCTCCGCCATGGCCGGATCGAACGCGCTTTATGGCCAGGAGGGGCGGCATCCATCACCGCTTTTCAGCCCGAGCGCCAGCCAGCAGGCCGAGATCGAACCGGTCGTACCGGCGGTGAAGCCCAAGGACCTCGGCAAGAAGCCACTGGTGATCGCAACGCCGAAGGTGACGGAGAGGCCGGCGCTGGTCGATACGACGCCCGGGCCGATCGGCAATGCCGAGGTGTTCGAAATCCAGCGCAAGCTGGAGATGCTCAAGCTGTTCACCGGTACCATCGATGGCTACTACGGCCCGCAGACAGCGCGCGCGATCAAGAAATTCGAGGAAATCCAGGGGCTCAAGCCCGTTGGGCAACTGACGTCCGAGATCGTCGAGCGCATCAAGAATGCACCGCTATCGGCCGCCGACCCGGCGCCCGAGCCCACTCCTGTGCTTGCCCAGCCCGCGGCGGACGACAACGCCGCGGCAACCATCACCCTGCCCAAGGTGGTGGCGCCCAAGGTCGAGGCACCTCTGCCGGCCGCCTTGCCCGCTCCGGCGGCCGAAGAGCGGCCGGTCGAACCGCAGACACTCGCCGCCCTCGTCGAACCGGCGCCCCTGGACCTTACGACCGGCTCCATCGGCACGCCGAAGACCGAAGGCCCGACCCTGCTCGGACGCCCGCTGCCCGAAACGCCCGAGGAGGCGTTGGAGATGGCCGCCGACACCGCCGGCGAGGCGATCGATACCATCATCTCGGGCGTGCAGACCGTGGCGATGACCAAGCCGGGCACCGCAACACCATACGCCGCCGAGGGGCAGCCCCTGCTGACCGCCGCCACGGCGGACAATCCGCAGGTTGGCGTGCCGCTCGCCATCGACGACGAGCCGCAGAAGCCGGGTACGGTGGTGGCGGTCCTCGACACCCCGGCGACCCCGAAGGAAGTTGCGCCGGTATCGGTGACCGACCCGGTGACCGTGGCCAAGGTGCAGCGCGGGCTGGGGAGCCTCGGCTTCCTGCACGGCCCGGCCGATGGCGTGGCCGGCGAAGCGACGGCCAAGGCCATCCGCAACTTCGAGGTCTATTTCAACTACAAGGTGACCGGACGGATCAGCCCGGAGCTGCTTGACCTGCTGGTCGAGAACGGCGCAGCCATCTAGTAGTAGCGGATGTTTCGCACGGACATCTGGGTCGCCGCCTTCGTGCGGCGGCACAACGATATCGGCCATATCTGCGTCGTGCCCCGGCGGGGCGACCCCATCGCCGGGCAGATTTTCGTCGCGGTCGACCATCTCAACGGAACGGAGTCGCTCTACGTGCCGGCTGCGATGGCGGCGCGCGGCGACGACACCGAGAGTCGGCTGTTCTCGCTACGGCTCGACAAGGTCGAGCCGCTCGCGGTGGCCGAACGCATCAGGCGGGAAGCCGATTTCGACCCGGACCTGTGGGTGGTCTCGCTGGAAATGCGCGGCGGGGAAACGGGACTGGACCTGGCCGGGTAGGGCGGTCGCAGCCCGTCGCTCTAGCTCGCTGCCCTTGCCCCGATACGTGCCAGCGCTTCGATGGCTTGGTCGACGACGGGGTTGCGTTCGCGGACCTGTGGAATGGGGATGCGGCGGCGTTCGGGTTCGAAGGCGCGGTACTCGGGCTTGGTCATGTCGAGGAGGTTCACCTCGCCACGCCAGGCGCTCATCAGGAAAGCCGTGGCGTCGACCGAGACGGTCTCGAACATCTTCGAGAACTGCGCCAGCGCCTTCGAGCGGTCCTCGTCATGCGAGGTGGCGTGGATGAGGACCTTGAGGCCCTCGTGGGCGTCGCAGCCGAAGGCACGCAGCACGACGAACAGTGCCGCACCGGACGTGTCGTGGGCGATCTGGCCGCAGCGCACTTCATCGAGCCCGGTGATCTGGTGCAGGAGGCGCGTGACCTCTGGGCGGCGGTTCTCGCTGAACAGCTTCATCAGCGCCCTGGTCAGCTCGGCGGTGGCGACCGAGAGTTGCTCCAGCGTGCGCTTGATCGGCGCGGCGGGAGTCTTGCGTTCGGCGAAGGCGGCGATGACCTTGATCCGGTCGCTTTCACCGAGGTCGAAGAAGGCCGGAGCGAGCAAGGCGGCGTCGAAATCCTCGCGCGCCGCCAGCGACCAGGCGACCTGGTGGTCCATCTGCGCCGAACGCGCGAGCGCGCTCAGGTACGGGCCACGCGGCACGATGGCCGTGTTGGTGGCGAGGGCACGATAGACCTTGCGGCTGTTCATCTGGAACAGCTTGGCCAGCACGGCCGCGGAAAGGTCTGAGCGGCGGGCGAGGGCGGCACCCAGCATCACGTCGTTGGCCGAGATGACCTTGAGCATGGTCTCCTCGGAGAGCTTCGGGGCGCCCACAAGGAAGTCGGCGAGGTCGTCGCCGAGGTGACGGACCACCAGTTCCTCGAGCTCGGGCGACAGGTTCTCGGAGCGACCCAGCGTCGCGGCGGCCTTCGCGCGCGCGGCAGGGGCGGCGGCGGGGAACAGGCGCTGGGCGAGAGCGGCAAACTGTTCCATTTCGGCACTGGTCGGGCGGCCACGCCGGGCGAACGCGTCGCAGGCGGCGCACAGCAGAGTGTTCGTACGGTCTATTCCACCGGTCTCGATGAGCAGCTGGAACGTCTCGTAAGGCTGAAAACCGATCATTATGTGCCCCGAACGCCCCGGTGACTCAGTGGGGCGCCTCAAGACGATCATTTCCAGACAATCGTTAGCGAACTGTTAACCTTGCCGAACTCTTAATGCACGGGTGGGTCACAGTGCGTCGGGCCCGGACTGCCGGTCGGCATCGGGCCGCCCGGAAACCTGCCCATCCCATCGGAGGCTCGGTTGGGGGAACTCGTTCAACTGCCCAAGCGCAGACGCAGCGCCAAACCCGCCGCCCATGAGTCAGCGACCCATGAGCCGGCCGAGGTCATACTGTTCACCGGGGTACGCTATGAGCGGAACGACACGCCAGGGCTGCCCACCAAGCCGGCGGGCGCGAGCACGGGTGGCCGCCGTCGCGGCTAGCTGGCTTGCGACAGCGCTGTTCACGCTGATTTCGAGCGCGCCGTCGGTTCATGCCCAGCAACTGGGCGATTTCGGTCGGATGGAGCGCAACTTCCTCAACGACGAAGTGCTCCCGCTGCTGGACAAGAACCGTCGCGGCATGAATGGCAAGCCGCTCGACGGCTTCAATCTCACCGACCAGGAAGTGGAGATGCGCGACCGCGTCTGGCGCTTTCTCGTCGCGCCGCACGCCAAGGACTGGGCCTGGCCCTACAGCGCGGAGATCCGGCCGGCCAGTGACGGCGGCGGCACCGACAAGCAGAAGGGCAAGTACTACCGCTGGCTGAGCGGCCAGCGCTACGCCTCCTCGCGGGTGCGATACAACACGATCGCCGAGCATGTCGGGGCGGATGTCGCGACGCTGCCGTCCACCTTTCGGTCGATCTGCGCGGTGATCGAGGTCGATCGGCAGCGTGGCGTGGCGATCGCCGAGGTCGCGGGGCTCGAGCCGGAAATGCTGGCGCGGGTCAACAAGCGCGACCGCGAGAATGCGACGTTCATTCAGCGCTTCGTCGTGGCGCTGAATTTCCGCACCGATTCCTACCAGTACGCGCTCGACCACTTCCTGGTGGAGACGCCGCACCTCGAAGCGCGGGAGGTCGATGCGCGGCTCACGGAGCTGGCGATCTGGGTCGAACGGGCGAATGCCCACGACTTCTGTAGCGACGGCTGGTCGCTGCACGGCGAGGGTCGGGAGGCCCTGCCGGGGCGCGTGCTGCTCGATGCGCCGGGCGAGGGGCCGTATCGGAAGTAGCGTCGTTAACGGCTCGTTGACCATAAGCGCAGATCGCAGGCATCCCGGAGCGGGGCAGACCCATTGCTTTTGCATCAAATGCGAGGCGAATGATGTCCACCACCAACGAGCCGCTGTCCGACCGCTATGTCGCTGAATTCCTCGACCTGGCGACCTCGGCGCATGTCTATTTCGAGCTGGTCAACGACCGGCTGACCGTCCGTGCGGTCAACCCGCACTGGGAGATGTGGCGGCCGTTCCGCTACCTGCTCGACGAGATCGGCGCCCGGCGCATCGAGCAGTACCTGCGCGACAACCGGCGACCGACGACGCATTGAGCGTCAGGTGGCGAGGTTGCCGCAGGTGAGGCTGCCCAGCGCCTGCTCGTAGCGGGCGCGAACCGCCGGGTGAGGCGGAGCGAGGCGGACAAGCACCATCAGGTCGTCCTGCCGGGATTCGACGATCAGCAGGCCTTCGGCGATGTCCAGTTTCTGCTCGGCGAGCAGGCGGGTCTGCGCCGGGTTGAACAGGCCGAGGTCGAGCTGGTTGCTCGTGCTGTCGCGGTTGGTGGTGGAGTAGACCACCGTGCCATTGCGCGCATAGACGGCGACCGACCAGAACGCCTGCGGCAGGGTGCCGGCAACGGTGCCCGGCCCCTTGCGCAGGTCGATCATGCATACGGCATAGGCCAGTTCCGGATCGAGGCGCAGCGGGTTGGGCTCGCCTGCGGTAGCCGCGGCCAGGACCCGCGTGCCTTCGGCCGGGCCGAGCGCGAGCACCCGGTCCCACGCTGCCGTAGGCGAGAGCGCCGGCAGCATGAGGATGACCGCGAGGTGGATGATGCCGCCCAGCACCAGGCCGGCGAAGATCCATAGGCCTGTGCGGATCATGCGCAGGCCTCGCGGATGATAGAGGGCAGGGCAGCGACGGCAGCGCCGGTGCCGGACAGGCTGGAGGGATCGTAGAGGGTCAGCACGAGATCGAACGGCCCGTCGCCGGTGATCTCCAGCCAGTTGCGCGGCGCGAGCGTCTTCGAGACGTAGAGCTCGACCGAACCGTCGGAGGCACGGGACAGGCGGGCGCTGTGAAAATCGGCCGGGCCATCCGGGCGGGTGACGGGCGCCCCGGTATCCGGCGCCACCGGGACCAGTGTCCAGAAGCGCGCGGGCGGCGTGCTGCCGTCGATGCGGTAGCGGCAACTGCGATCGAGCCGACGGTTGTCGCTGTCGAGCGTCGCGATGAACTGCAGCCCTTCGGAGGCGCCGAGCTCCAGCGAGCCGGAGCGGGCGATGTAGGCGCGGGTGTACGGGTCGGGGTTTGGAACGCCGACGTCGCGCCAGGCCTGCCACGGGCCGATCTCGATCGCACCGAGCAGCCGGCCGTCGTTGAGAGCGTACCAGCTGAGTCCGAACCCGGTGCCGAGCGCGACGACGATCATGAGCGCGAGGTGGACGAGGAAGCGCAAGCTAGATCGCGTCCGAGACGGCCGGAATGCCTTGGGCTTCCGCAGCGCGTGCGGCTGGATCGGCCGGGGTGCCGCCCAGCGCATCCTTGAGTTGCCGCGCGACATCGAGCAGCTTCTGCGCTGCTTCGGGCTTGAGGCCGGGCGGCCGCTCGGGCTGCAGCGCGTCGGGCGTCACCGGCGCAGCGTCGGCGATGACGAACGGCGCGGGCTGGAAATCGACGCCATTGACCGGCTTGATCTCGATGTTCGTGTGCGCGTAGGCCATGAACTTCTGCCAGGCGATGGTGGGCAGGGTGCCACCGGTCAGATCGTTGGTCGTCGCGTAGTCGTCGTTGCCGAACCAGACGGCCGCGACATAGTTGCCGGTGAAGCCGCAGAACCACGCATCGCGATAGGAGGAGGTGGTGCCGGTCTTGCCGACCGAGGGGACGCCCTCGATCTGCGCGCGACGACCGGTACCACTGGTGACGACGGCGCGCATCATGCGGTTCATGTACTGCACGGTCCGCTCGGAGACGACGCGCTCGCGGTTGGCGTCCGGGTTGGCGTCGTAGAGTTCGTCGCCGCCGGTGGTGGTGATGCGGGTGATGCCGAAGGCCGGGGTCTTGTAGCCGTCGTTGGCGAACACCGCGTAGGCCGAGGCCATGTCGATGACACTGACCTCGGCGGCGCCGAGGGCGAGGGAGCGGGTGACCGGGAAATCGTTGCGGATGCCGACCTTGCGGGCGAAATCGGCGATCGGCTGCCGGCCGGTCTTGATCGAGAGGTTGACCGGCACCGTGTTGATCGACTGCGGGAAGGCCGAGATCAGGCTGATGCGGCCGACCTGGTTGCGCGAGTAGTTCTGCGGGCACCAGTCGCCGATGCACTGCGTGGCGCCCGACACCACCGTATCCGGGTCGTATTCGGGGATCATCTCGAAGGCGGTGGCGTAGTCGAACAGCTTGAACGCCGAGCCCGGCTGCCGGTTGGGCACGATGGAGCGGTTGAACTGGCTCTTGGCGTAATCCATGCCGCCGACCATGGCGCGGATCGCGCCGTTGGGCTCGAGCACGACCATGGCGGCCTGCTCGACCCTGTACTGCTCGCCCTGCTCGCGCACCACGGAGGTGACGGCATCCTCGGCGTAGGATTGCAGCACCGGATCGACGGTGGTGCGGACGATGAAGCTGTTGGAGTTGGTATTGGTGGTGGCGATCAGCGCCTTGGTTTCCTCGAAGGCGTAATCGAGGAAGTAGTTGGGCGAGTTCGCCTCGTGCGCGCGATCGACCGGCGTCGCCGGGTTGCGGCGGGCGGCGGTGACCTGGCCCTCGGTGAGGAACCCGGCATCGACCAGGTTGGAGAGCACGACATTGGCGCGGCCACGCGCCGCGGCCAGATCGACATGCGGCGCCCAGCGCCCCGGAGCCTTGAACAGGCCGGCCAGCATGGCGGCCTCGGCAAGGCTGACATCGGAGATCTTCTTGCCGAAATAGTATTCGGCCGCTGCCGCCGCGCCGAAATTGCCGCCACCCATGTAGGCGCGATCGAAGTAGAGCTTCAGGATCTCGTCCTTGGAGTAGTGCCACTCCAGCCAGATGGCGAGGAAGGCCTCCTTGATCTTGCGTTCGAGCGTCTGCTCGGACGAGAGGAAGAGGTTCTTGGCCAGCTGCTGGGTGATGGAGGAACCGCCCTGGGTCGAGCTGTCGCCACGGGTGTTCGAGAGCAGCGCGCGCAGCGTGCCGATGGGGTCGATGCCCCAGTGCTCGTAGAAGCGCCGGTCCTCGGTGGCGAGCGTCGCCTTGACGAAGTAATCAGGCAGCTGGGAGAGGGGAACGGAATCGTCGGAACGGATGCCGCGGCGCCCGACCTCGTTGCCATAGCGATCGAGGAACACCACGGAGATGTCCTCGGCCTTGTTGAACCGGCCCGACGCGGTGGCATCGAAGGCGGGGATGGCGAGCGCGGTCATCAGCACGAGGCCGATGGCGCCAAAGCTCAGCCCGTCCGAGAGGATTTCGACGAAGAAGCGCTTGATGCCGGAGACGCGGAAGCGCGCGAAGAAATCCTCGACCGCCGTGTACCAGCGGCCCAGCGCCTGCCAGAAATCATAGAGGGCGGAATCGAGCCAGGCGTCGGCCGCCAGCATGCCCGATTTCTTCCGCCGCTTTTCCTTGTGGTAGAACGGATCCTGCACGGTAGGCTTTCAGGTAAGGCGCTGGGACGGCTGGTCTATAGCGCATTTCCTCGATGGCGAACATATGGCAGAGCCGTTCAGCGGGGGACGAAATAGCTCGCGCTACCGCCGGTTGGGGCTCTCGGGGCTGCGAGCCGTGTCGCGCCTGTCCGGCTCCTTGGCGACGCCCTTGAACGGACCCTCGCTCTGCTTGCGCTCCATGAACTGGCCATTGCGCTCGTTGCGCTTCTGCCAATCGCCATTGGCGTGCTGCATCTGCGTGCGGCCTGTCACCGCGCCGCGTCGAAACCCATCACCCGTATTCTTTGCCATCGCCTGATCTCCTTTGGATTGGCAGCGCAATGCAAAACGGTAAAGTGGACACGCGACTCATTGCGTGTTCTTATAATGTTCTCACGGGGGCGAGGGCGTGGTCAACAAGTTATACTATGGCGACAACTTGCGCGTTTTGCGCGAACACGTGGCGGATGAGAGCGTCGACCTGATCTATCTCGATCCGCCCTTCAACTCGAACGCCACCTACAACGTGCTGTTCAAGGCGCCCGACGGCCACCAGAGCCAGAGCCAGATCGAAGCCTTCGACGACAGCTGGCACTGGACCGACGCCGCCGAAGACGCGTACTGGCAGGTGCTGCATGGCGGCAATTCCGATGTCGCGAAGATGCTCGAGGCCATGCGCGCCTTCCTCGGCGAGAACGACATGATGGCCTATCTGTCGATGATGGCCATCCGCATGATCGAGTTGCACCGCGTGCTGAAGCCGACCGGCTCGCTCTACCTCCACTGCGACCCGACCGCGAGCCACTACCTCAAGATTCTGCTAGATGCGGTGTTCGGGGCAGAAAACTTCCAGAACGAGGTGATCTGGCGCAGGACAAGCTCCGCAAACAATCCTCGCCGCTGGGGTCCAGTTCACGACACGATACTTTTCACATCTAGGTCACCGCGCTTTCACTGGAATAGGACGTTGCAGCCGTACGAGGAGAAGTATCTGGGCGACAAGTACAAGTTCTCCGACGAGCGCGGGACCTATCGTCTCTCAGACCTTACAGCCTCGGGGACCAGAAATGGCGAGTCGGGCAGACCATGGCGCGGGTTCGACCCGAACACCACCGGGCGCCATTGGGGAGTGCCGGGCAGCATCCTAATTGAAATCGGCGCTGAGGACTTGGAAGGCACCCACGCGAAGCTTGACGCACTTGATGCAGCGGGATTCATATACTGGACTCCAGGAAGGTCGGGAAAGCCAGGGTTTCCACAGCTAAAACGCTACATACAGGCTGGCCAACCAATCCAAAGCGTCATCGACGACATCCCGCCAGTAAATTCGATGGCACGGGAGCGCCTCGGCTACCCCACTCAAAAGCCGGTCGCTCTCCTCGAGCGCATCATCGCTGCCTCCTCCAATCCTGGCGATGTCGTCCTCGATCCCTTCTGCGGCTGCGGCACCACCGTCCACGCCGCCCAGAAGCTCGATCGCCAGTGGATCGGCATCGACGTCACGCCGCTTGCCATCAACCTGATCAAGCGCCGCCTCGGCGAGGCCTTCGGCAGCGCGGCCAACTTCAAGGTCATCGGCCTGCCGCAGGACCTCGACGGCGCTCAGGCACTTTTCGATCAGGACCCGCACGCCTTCCAGCTCTGGGCTGTGTCCCTGATCCCCGATGCCCAACCCTGGAAGGGTGGCAAGAAAGGCGCCGATACAGGCATCGATGGTCAAGTCTACCTCCGTACCGGCAAGACCGAGAGCCACCGCGCCATGATTTCGGTGAAGGGCGGCAAGAATGTCGGGGTCGCCATGGTTCGGGACTTCGCCCATGTCGTCGATCGCGAGAAGGCACTGCAAGGCTTCTTCCTCACCCTCGCGAAACCAACCTCGGAGATGGAAAAGGAGGCCGTGAAGGCCGGCTTCGTCGAAACCGAGCACGGCCGCTTCCGCAAGCTGCAGATCATCACCATCGAGCAGATGCTGACCGGCCACCGTCCCGAAATGCCCTTCATCGACTCTTCCGCCTTCAAGCGAGCGAAGCGGGAGGAAGTGAAGGGAACTCAGGGCGAAATGGACCTGTAGGCATGGCGCGCTACAAGCATCCTCAATTGCCCGAGCGGCAGGAATACTACCCGGCCACCGTGGCAGCCATGAAGGCACGCGGCGGCTCGGCCACTATCGAAGAGCTTGAGCAGGACGTCGCCGACATCCTCGACTTGTCAGACGAAGCACGGTCGCTGCCGCACGGCGAGGGCCGCCAAACCCAGTTCGAGTACGATCTGGCCTGGGTCCGCACCTACCTAAAGTTCGCTGGTGCCGTCGAGAACAGCGAGCGTGGAGTCTGGCGGCTCACGCCTGCTGGTCGCCAGATGTCCGAAGTGGAACTCCGTGGCCTCTGGAGAAGGATCGTCGCCGAACAGCGCACCCGCCGCAAGGAAAGGGCCTCACAGGACGACGCCGAGGCTCCGGCAAACGATGGCCCGGAAGAACCGCCGGAAGCGTCATGGAAGGAACAGTTGCTCGATGTGCTGCACGGCCTCGATCCGTCCGCGTTCGAACGACTGTGTCAGCGCCTCCTCCGTGAATCCGGCTTCATCAAGGTAGAGGTTACTGGCAAGACCGGCGACGGCGGTATCGATGGTGTCGGCGTACTACGCGTCAACCTGCTGTCGTTCCACGTGCTGTTCCAGTGCAAGCGCTACAAGGGCTCGGTCGGCGCGTCGGTTGTTCGCGACTTCCGGGGGGCAATGGTCGGACGAGCGGACAAGGGATTGGTCATCACCACCGGCCACTTTTCCGCCGATGCCCGCCGCGAGGCCACGCGCGACGGAGCCCCGGCGATCGACCTTATCGACGGCGAAGCTCTCTGCGACTTGCTCAAACAGACGCGCATCGGCGTCGCGATTACGCTTGTGGAACACGTTTCGGTGGACGAGGCTGCTTTCCGCACGCTCTAGCAGGTTGAGGCCCAGCCGGTCGGGGAAATGCGCGCCGGTATCGGTCATCGATCGCGGTCCCCCATAGGACTGAATTCATAGCGGGCGTCCTCCGGCGCGTCCACAGCGGGCACGGCTTCAGTGCAGGGTCGCGCGCCGGGTTCGGTTCGTGTAGAAGCGCGCCATGGCCTTCTGGGAAGACAAGACGCTCGAGGAAATGACCGAGGTGGAGTGGGAATCGCTCTGCGACGGGTGCGGGCGCTGCTGCCTGATGAAGCTCGAGGACGAGGATACCGGCGACATCTATGTCTCCGACGTGCGCTGCCAGCTGCTCGATGGCGAGAGCTGCAGATGCACCGACTACCCCAACCGGCTGAAAGTCGTGCCCGACTGCATCAAGCTGACGCCCGAGAACGTCCGCACCATCGAATGGATTCCGGTGACCTGCGCCTATCGACGCATCGCCGAAGGCAAGGGGCTGGCCTGGTGGCACCCGCTGGTCTCGGGCGACCCAGAATCGGTGAAGCTGGTCGGCGTCTCGGTGCGCGGCCGCACGGTGCACGAGCATTCGGTGAAGCCCGGCGAGTGGGAAGACCACGTCGCCGACTGGCCGAACTGGGAACCGCCGGAGACGATCTAGACTTGAGCCCGGTAGCGGCTCGGTCGTTGCCGCGAACAGGCCTTGGGACGGCGACCAAGGCCGGCCAGGCGGTCACGAGTTCGTGATCCCATTCGTGATCCGGCGCGAAGCGGCGGGATTAAGGCAACTGAACGCGGGCTGAATGCGTTGATATGGCAAGCAAGTCAGCGTTGTTGCCATATTTGGCGGAGCGTCGTGCCATTTTGCTGAACGGCAGATGAACGAGGCCGTTATGCAAGATTCAGCCGCAAAGGTCATACAGGGCAACACCGGACCCGAAACCCGACCCATCTCTCGCAAGGAGAAGAGTGACCATGCACCTCCTCAAGACCCTCGCCGCGGGCATTGTCGCCATGACCGTCGCCGCCGCGCCCACCTTTACCTTCGCCGCCGACCCGACCGGGATCTGGCAGGCCCATGACGGCAAGAGCCGCTACAAGATCACCAACTGCTCGGATGGCGCGCTGTGCGCCCGCCTGATCTGGCTGCGCGACAAGGACGACAAGAACATCGCGTATCTCAACCAGGTCATCGTCCAGGGCACGAAGTCCGCCGAGAACAAGTGGACCGGCACCGTCAAGCAGGGTGGCGAGACCTATGCCGGCACGATGATCATGATCGACGAAGACAGCCTCAAGGTGAACGGCTGCAGCGGCGTGTTCTGCCAGACGGTGAATCTCAGCCGCGTCTGAGTGCCGCTACCGATAGGCAGCCTTCAAGAACTGCCGAACTGGAGATCCCGCGTGAGACCGCCTCGCGCGGGATTTTTCGTGGTCGCCGGCTTGCGCCCCCGCCGCGAGGCGCAGAAACAACAGCACCTCCGTCCGGGGACGGAAGTGCTGTTCGCTGACGGACATTATCCGTTCGGCGGGATCAGTCGCGGCTGTCGGTGTAGATGACGAGCGAACCGTCCTGGTCGTTGTTGATCGCGACCACGTCGGACACATCGACGCCGTTGTTGCTCAGGGCGTTCTCGAGGACCGAGTTGCCGTTGAGGGCATCCTGCAGGGCGGCGATGTCGGTCGAGTTGCCGCTGAGAACATCGTTGAAGGCGTTGGCATCGAAGTTGGCCACGTCAGCCACATCGACGACCTGGATGTCGGAGATGTTGCCGATGTTGCTGAGGTCCGGGTTACCGGCGTCCATCACGTTCAGCAGGTCGGAGAAGTCGCCGATATCGGCCACGTCGCTCACATTGCCGACGTCGCCGACGTTGCCGCTGGTGTCACCCGAGTTGCCGGCAATGTTGCCCAGGGTGGAGTCGACCGTGTCGCTGATGTCGGTGGCATTGTCGACGGTGTTGGTAACCGACTCGACGGTGCTGTTTACAGTGTCGGTGACCCCCGAGAGAAGGTTGTTGTCCTCGGCCATTGCAGCGCCGCCAATGAAAGTGGAAGCAAGAAGGGCGGGGACGATGATCTTCGAAAGACGATTCATGATCGTTCTCCAGTTTATTCTGGGTTCTGTTTTGTTTGACGCTGGAGTGAACCGTTGGGTTCGGGGAGGGTAAGCTGCCAGCCGGCACAACGTTCCGATAAATTAACTCAGATTGTGGGCTAAAGTGCTGATCGTGAACGAAACTAATCTGCAGCGTGCACGTACGCGCGGGTGACGAGCAGGCGGGCACCATCTGCGGATATCGCCAGGCCGGTCACCTCGCTCACCGGGACGCCGTGGGCGGAGAGGTGACGGATCAACTCGGCGTTGCTTGCGACCGCACGCCTGCCCTCGGGGCCGAGGTCGACGCCGCCGCAGCTTTCCACGACCCGCATGCCGGCCGGGTGGAGGGCTTCGAGTTGGGCGATCGACAGCGGGCGCCCATCGGCCGCGCAATCGGCTCCTCCACGGGCGAGACCGGAGGAGCCTCGCCGCGCTGGCTCGGACGGCCGGGTAGTGGCGTCTCCTGCGGCCGGTTCGGCGACCCCGCCTGAGACTTCACCGCCTGGAACGTCGACCGACAAGACCAGGTGGCCGCTTCCCTCGCCCGTGCCCGTATCAGCGGAGCCGCCGCTCTCCACGCCGACCGACACGGCGCCACCGGCAAGGTCGACAGACTGGCTCGAGGTACCGCTGCCGATCACGACCGGGCCGTCCGCGAGTGCAGCGCTGGTGCCGAGCAAGATGACGGCGAAGGGCAGGATGTGGCGCATGTGAGCTCTCCGTGATTGGGTTGCTCACGAAAGCTCGCGTGGCAGGCTTCGTTCCGCCCCTGCCGCGCGGGGTGCTGCCGGACGAGTTCGACTCGCCGAGCCTCGCCCCGAGGGCGCTCCTGCTCGCCAGTCACGCGCAGCAACTCCGGCAGGGCGCTGATCTGCCTTCGGTTTTCAGGAATATCGTAGCCGACTTATCCCCGCGTGACGGGGATCGGGTAGGTTTGTGGCATGGTCGAAGAAGTGGGTGAAGAGGCCGTTGAGCCGGTCATAGCCGTCGTCGATTGGGCGGCCGTTCGCGTCGACTATGACGACGGCGTGCGGCTCGAAACCATCTATGCCAGGCACGGCATTTCGTCGTCGCAACTGAGCGGCCGCATCAACAAGGAAGTCTGGCCGCGACGCAATCGCAGTCGTGTGGTGGATCGGCCAATGATCATCACCCGCATGTTTCGGGTGCTCGAGCGACAGGTGGTCGACCTCGAAATGGAGATGCAGACAATGGCGCGTAGTGGGACACGCTCCGGCGACAGAGAGGTCGTGTTGCTTGGCAAGCTGGCGGGAACGCTGGGCAAGCTGATGGAGTTCGACAGCCAGGCCGGAGAGGGCAGGCGCACCAGGAAACGCACGAAGGACATGACCGACGTGCACCACAAGCTGATCGAACGCATTGAGCAGCTCAAGCGTGGCTAGCGAGGAGGCCGAGTGGGTTCGTCAGCTCGATGAACGGCAAGCGACGCAGACGTTCTACGACTGGTCGCACTGGGCTCACGACGCCCAGAAGCCACCCGTAGGCGACTGGACGACCTGGGTATTGTTGGGAGGCCGCGGCGCCGGCAAGACAATGGCTGGCGCCCAGTGGGTGCGCGGGCTTGCTGCGGCGGGAGTGACCCCCATTGCCCTGGTCAGCGAGAGCATGATCGAAAGCATCGAGGTGATGGTGCGAGGACACAGCGGGGTGCTGGCAGTCCATCCGCCCGCCGAACGCCCGACGTTGATCGGGCATCACCTGAAATGGCCGAACGGCGTCGAAGCGACCGTGCTGGGTGCAAACGATCCCGAGCGGTTCCGAGGGCCGCAGTTCGCGGCGGCATGGTGCGACGAGCTGGGAAAGTGGAGCCATGCCGAGGCAGCGTGGGACATGCTGCAATTCGGCCTGAGGCTCGGCGATCGGCCGCGTCAGCTGGTGACGACGACGCCTCGCGCGACAAAACTGCTGAAGCGGCTGCTGAACGACCCCGACACGACGATCACGCGCATGCCGACCAGGCAGAACTGGAAGCATCTGGCCCCGAAGTTTCTGGGCGAAGTGGTGGGACGATATCAGCACTCCGTCCTCGGCCGGCAGGAACTGGACGGCGAGTTGATCGAGGATCTGCCCGATGCGCTGTGGAACCGCGGGATGTTTCGGCGTGACGATGGGGCAGGGCGCGAGCGGACGGTGGTGGCGATCGATCCGCCGGCGACCGGCAATCGCAAGTCGGACCGCTGCGGCATCGTCGTGGCGGCGAGACGAGGCGACGAGGCGGTGGTGCTGGCGGATTTGAGTTTCGGGCCGGCGCACCCCGATGCCTGGGCGCGGCGGGCAGTGGCGGCGTTTCACGAGTTTTCCGCCGACTGCATCGTCGCCGAAACCAACCAGGGCGGCGAGATGGTGCGTGCGGTGATCGCGCAGGTCGATCGCGAGGTGCCGGTGCGCGAGGTGCGGGCGCGGCAGGGCAAATGGGTGCGGGCCGAGCCGGTGGCGGCTTTGTATGCCAACCGCCGGGTGTCGCATGTGGCGGGTCTGACGGCGCTGGAGGACGAGATGTGTGCGTTCGGAGCGGATGGGCTCAGCGATGGGCATTCGCCGGACCGGGTGGATGCGCTCGTGTGGGCGCTAACCGACCTGATGCTGAAGTGCGGTGAGCCGCGGGTGCGGAGCCTTTAGATGAAGGGGTTGAGGGTGGCCACGCCCATCGGCCGGAAATCTGAGACGTTGCGAGTGGCGACTGTCATGTTGTGCACCAGAGCAGTCGCTGCGATGAGTCCGTCGGCAGTGGGGCGGCGATCAGGGACATCCAGAGCGGCCGCCCGCTGCGCCACTTCGATATCGACATTCAGGATGCGGCCTCGATAGTTCGTCAGAACAACATGATCGAGCCAGGTCCGGAACATCAAGGCTTGGGTTTTGTCCGAGCGCCATTTGCTGAGTATCCCGAGTTCGATCTCCTTGATCGTGATGACCGAAATGAAGAGGTCAGTGTCAGCGACGCTGCTGGCCCAGGCATGAACGCCGGCATTGCCCTTTGGGCCGCGCCGCATGTCGGACAGTGTATTGGTGTCGACCAGATACCTCATTGCTCTTCGTCGAAGCTGAAGCGAAGCGGTTCCACCTCGCGTGGCGGAATGAACTCCATGATGTCGAAGTCGCTCTGGGAATCGTAGTTTGGATCGGCCAAAGATTCCGCAGCGCTGACAAATGGCCGCTTGCCAGTCAGGCGCTCGAACTCCGCGTTGCTGAGCAGCACATAGGCGGGCTTGCCGCGGTCGGTGATGACGACAGGGCCTTTGTCCGCGGCCGACTTCGCTACGCCGGTATGTTGGTTGAACTCGCGGCTCGTCATGGTGGTGATCTTGCCCTGAGCGTTCATGGCGAACTCCATCGCTGATGTAGCAACGTTACTACATACCGGCGCGGCCGGTGTTTTGCAAGGAAAGACCAATGCCCAACTGGTTCACCCGGCTCACCGGGCGCGCTGCCATGCCTGCCGAACGCAAGGCGATGCAGAGCTTCGTTTCGCTGTCGGCGCTGGGGGATGCCAGCTGGAGCCGGCGCGGGTTCGTGAGCCTGGCGGGCTCGGGGTTCATGAAGAACCCGGTGGTTTATCGCTGCGTGCGGATGGTGGCCGAGGCGGCGACACGCGTGCCGCTCAAGGTGGAGGAGGGCGGGCGCAAGCTTGCCGAGCATCCGCTGGCTTCGCTGCTGGCGCGACCCAATCCGCGACAGGGCGGGGCGGAACTGTTGGAAGCCGTCTACTCCTACCTGCTGACGGCGGGGAATGCTTATCTCGAAGCGGCTTTGCTCGATGGCGAGGTGAAGGCAATCTATGCGCTGCGGCCCGACCGGGTGCGGGTGGCGCTGGGGCGCGACGGGCATCCGGTGGGCTATGGCTACACGGCCGGCGGAAAGACGCGGCAGTTGTCGCTGGACGCGCGGCCGGTGGCCGAGGTGATGCACCTGGCGCTGTTCCACCCGCTCGACGATCATTACGGCATGGCGCCGCTGGAAGCCGCGGCGCAGAGCCTCGACATCCACAATGCGGCGGCGGACTGGAACAAGGCGCTGCTGGACAACGCAGCGCGGCCGAGCGGGGCGCTGATCTACACGGCGGATACCGGGCTGACCGAGGCGCAGTTCAACCGGTTGAAGGGCGAGCTGGAGCAGAATTTCCAGGGCGCCAGCAATGCCGGGCGGCCGCTGGTGCTGGAGGGTGGGCTCGACTGGAAGCCAATGGCGCTCAGCCCGGCAGAACTCGATTTCGTCGAGCTGAAGAACGCCGCGGCGCGGGAGATCGCGCTCGCCTTCGGCGTGCCGCCGATGCTGCTGGGGATCCCCGGCGACAACACCTACGCCAACTACGCCGAGGCCAACCGCGCCTTCTGG
>JAEYYP010000041.1 GCA_023428425.1 Pseudomonadota bacterium | reverse complement strand
GATCTACTGACCCGGCGAACACCCAAAAGACAAAGGCCCCGGCGCAATCGCCGGGGCCTTCTCGTTTGAGCCGTCGACTGCGATCAGCTGTACTTGATGTACTTCTCGCGGGCCGCCAGGTACGGCATGTCGGTGCCTTCGGTGCGGGTGCGCAGCAGGTTGAACGCCGACACGAAGCTCTCCGCCACCTTCTTGGTGAGCGGATCGCCGCCTTCGCGGATTTCGCTGATCAGCTCCATCGACGCCTTGGCGCCGGCCTCGAGGATTTCCTCGGGGAAGCGGCGAACCTGCACGCCGTGCTCGTTCACCAGCGCGGCGAGTGCGCGCGGGTCGTTGGCGTACATGTCGGAGGCGACATCGTCATAGGCTGCCTGCGAGCAGGTCCGGACGATTTCCTGCAGGTCTTCCGGCAGTTCCATGAACTTCGACTTCGACACCGCAATCTCGGTGGCGAGACCGGGCTCGACGAAGCTGGGGAAGTAGTAGTTCTTGGCGATCTGGTAGAAGCCCAGCGCCAGGTCGTTATACGGGCCGACGAACTCGGCCGCGTCGAGCGTACCCGACTGCAGCGCGGCGAAGATTTCGCCCGCGGCCATGTTGGTCACCGAGGCGCCGAGCTTGCCCCAAACCTGGCCGCCGAGGCCCGGAGTACGGAAGCGCAGTCCCTGGATGTCGCCGACGCCGGTCAGCTCGTTGCGGAACCAGCCGCCAGCCTGCGTGCCGGTATCACCCGACAGGAAGCCCATGATGCCGAACTGGTCGTAGATCTCGTCCCAGATTTCCTGGCCGCCGAGATAGCGCACCCATGCCGTCAGCTCGCGCGAGGTCATGCCGAACGGCACGCCGGTGAAAAAGCTGAGGCCCTGGCTCTTGTTCTGCCAGTAGTAGGGCGTGCCGTGGCTCATCTCGGCCGAGCCGTCGATCACGGCGTCGAGCGCCTGGAGCGGTGGCACCATCTCGCCTGCCGCGAAGAGCTGCACGGTCAGCCGGCCACCCGAGGCCTTGGTGATGCGGTCCGCGAGGTTCTGCGCGCCGACACCGAGGCCGGGGAAGTTCTTCGGCCAGGTGGTGACCATGCGCCAAGTGATATTGCCCTGGGCGATGGCCGGGGCCGCCAGACCCACCGTCGCGGCTGCGGCACCGATGGACGCCGACTTGAAGAATTCACGTCTTTTCACTGGTTTCCTCCCAATTGCCTTAACGCCGCACTGCTCTCTCTCATGTGCGGCCCTGCGCTAAATGAACCAGCTTCAGGCCCGCTGTCCACTATGTGCTTCATTGTTCGGAGTTTGGTGGGTAGGCTGCGGCCCACCATGTGCGCCACCGGTTCTCCAGCGCGCCGAACTCGGCGTCGCTCAAACCATACACCGTGAGCAGCACCGTACCGCCACCATCGGTCCGGTCCGCCACCACGATCAGCCCGCCGCTCCACTGCTCCACCACCACGCCGAGTTGGTGCCGCGACCAGTGCCACACATCCCCCGACACACGATCCCCCGGTGCCAGTTCGCGGTCATAGCGGGCGCCCGCCTCGTCGACCCCGATCAGCCCCACGGCCTCGATGCTCCCCGGTCCACTCTTCGACGAGAACCACAGCGTCCGTCGCGCATCGCCCCGGTGCCGCTCGAGGTAGAGCCGCAACTGCTGGAAGAAGGTGATCCACCCCTCGTAGACGTCGTCATAAACCGCACCCCACCCGCCAGCTGGCACCGGACCCCGCCGCGTCATGCGGAAGCTGGTCCGCTCGCCCGCAGCCGCGATCTCGATCCGGTCCGTGTTGCCCTCCCACTCGCCGAACGAGATGGTTCCCGACGCCTCATCGGCCGTCGCGCCATCGACGAAGATGAACTGGATTTCTTCGTCCAGCGAGGGCGCCTCCCAGCCGAACCATTGACGGACCTGCTGCGGGTCGCGCAATGCCTGCCACACGACGTCGCGCGGCGCCGCGATCTCCATCGCAACGATCACGTGTCCTTCGCTCATGCCAGCCTCCACATCTCATCCCGCGACCCTCGCATGAAACTGAGAAGCATCGGGAATAAACTCCCGACCCCGGTGTTGATGACTGCGAGACCGGCCTGGACCGGTCCGGTTTTCAACAGGAGAGATACTATGAAACTTGCTCTGCTGCTCGGCGTTGCCGTGCTCGGCACCCTTGCCACCGCCGTCGTCGCCGAGGACTATGTCGGCGGCGCCATCAAGACCGCCGAGATCGGTGGCAAGACGGTGCTGACCGACTCCAGCGGCATGACCCTCTACACCTTCGACAAGGACACGGCCGGCGTCTCCAACTGCTACGACCAGTGCGCCGCCAACTGGCCGCCGATGTATGCCGACGACGGCGCGGCCGACGAGGGCGAGTTCACCGTCGTCACCCGCACCGACGGCACCAAGATGTGGGCGCATGAAGGCATGCCGCTTTACCTCTGGGTGAAGGACGAGAAGCCCGGCGATACCACCGGCGACGGCGTCGGCGGTGTGTGGCACACTGCCTACGACTGATCTGGAGCGAACCCGCCCACATGGACTTCCTGGACGAGATCGAGACCTGCGTGCCGGCCCTGCGCCGCTACGCGCGCGCCTTGACGCGCAATGTCGATCGCGCCGACGACCTCGTCCAGGATTGCCTCGAGCGCGCCATCAGGAAGCGCGGCCTGTTCCGGCCCACAGGTCCCCTGCAGGCCTGGCTGTTCCGCATCCTCGTCAACCTGTGGCGCAACTCGCTGCGCTCCGACCGGCGCCGCGGCGAGCACGTCGCCTACGACGCGCTGGTCATCGAGCCATCGATCCCGGCGCCCCAGCATGGCCGGCTGGCGCTGGGCGAAATGAACCGGGCACTCGACCGGCTCCCCGACGACCAGCGCGAGACGCTGCTGCTCGTCGTCCTCGAAGGCGTCTCCTACGAAGAGGCCGCAAGCATCCTCGGCATACCCATCGGCACCGTCATGTCCCGCCTCAGCCGCGCCCGCGCGGCATTGCGCGCGTTGACGGGAACCGGCGACGAACCCAGACTGCGGACCGTCAAATGACTCTGCACCCCGCCACCATCTCCGAGGATGACCTCCACGCCTATGTCGACGGGCTGCTGCCGCCTGCCCGCGTCGAGGAAGTGGAGGCCTGGCTCGCCGCACATCCCGAGAAGGCCGCCGAGGTGGCGAACTGGCAGCGCCAGAACGAGGCGCTCAATGCCCTGTTCCCGCCAACCGAGGCCGAGCCCGTTCCAGACCGCCTGAAGCCGCGCCAGCTCGCCAGCCGCCCGCGCGGTGTCACGCTGCACTGGCCGCAGATGGCCGCTGCCGCCGTGGTGCTGCTCGCGGTCGGTACCGGGGCCGGCTGGGCGTTGCGCGAGTTCGATCGCCCGCCCGAAAGCGCCGGGCTCATCGCCTCCGCCGTCACCGCGCACGCCCTCTACGTCAACGAGAACCGCCACGCCGTCGAGGTCGCCGCCGCCGAGCGCGATCACCTCGTCTCGTGGCTGTCGAACCGCGTCGCCCGCCCCATCACCCCGCCCGACCTCGCACCGGAAGGCTTCGAGCTGGTCGGCGGCCGCCTGCTGCCCGGCGACTACGACGCCGACGACAACGGCCCCGCCGCGCAGCTGATGTACCAGAACGCCGCCAACGACCGCGTCACCGTCTACATCACCGCCGCCCTGCCCACGGCCGGCAACGCCTACCAGTTCACGACGCGCGAAAACCTCGACGCCTTCTACTGGAGCAACGACCTCATCACCTGCACCGTCGTCGGCAACCTGCCCGAGGAGGAGATGAAGGCGGTAGCCAAGAAGATCTACACCCAGCTCACCTGGCGACCGGACAACGCGGCCAGGATCTGAGCTGCGGGCCTCAGTACCCCTGCCGCCGCACCAGCTCGTTCGAGTAGATGTTGTGGGGCCCGACATTCTTGATGTCGCGCTCGCCCATCAGCGCCATTGTCGTGTCGGTCTCCTTCCGGATGATCTCGAGCGCGCGCGCCACGCCCGCCTCGCCACCGGCACCGAGGCCGAACGCCATGGCGCGGCCGACGAAGGTGCCCTTGGCGCCGAGCGCCAGCGCCTTCAGCACGTCCTGGCCCGAGCGGATGCCGGAATCCATCAGCACCTCGGTCCGGTGCCCCACCGCATCGACGATCTCCGGCAGCACCCGGATGGAGCTGGGTGCGCCATCGAGCTGCCGGCCGCCGTGGTTGGAGACGATGATGCCGTCGGCGCCATTGTCGAGCGCCAGCTTGGCGTCCTCGGGGTCGAGCACGCCCTTCACCACCACCGGGCCGCCGAACCGCTTCTTGATCCAGGCGATGTCTTTCCAGTTCAGCGACAGGTCGAACTGCGTCGCCGTCCAGCGGCTGAGCGTGCCTAGGTTGGTCGCCTCGGTCACATGGCCATGGATGTTGCGGAAGGTGCGCCGCTGCGTGCCCAGCATGCCGAAGGCCCAGGCCGGCTTGGTAGCGATCTCGAACAGGAATTTCGGCGTGATCGGCGGCGGCGCCTTCAGCCCGTTGCGGATATCCTTGTGGCGCTGGCCGAGGATCTGCAGGTCCATCGTCAGCACCAGCACCGGGCATTTCGCCGCCTTGGCGCGGTCGATCAGCCGCTCGACGAAGGGCCGGTCCTTCATGACGTAGAGCTGGAACCAAAAGGGCTTCTCGGTATTCTCGGCCACGTCCTCGATCGAGCAGATCGCCATGGTCGAGAGCGTGAACGGGATGCCGAACTTCTCGGCCGCCCGCGCCGCCTTGATCTCGCCGTCGGCCGACTGCATGCCGGTCGACCCCACCGGCGCGATCGCTACCGGCATCGACACCGGCTGGCCCAGCATGGTGGTCGCGAGGTTGCGATCCTCGAGATTCACCGCCACGCGCTGCCTGAGCTTGATCTTTTCGAAGTCGCTGGTGTTCTCGCGATAGGTGCCTTCGGTGTAGGAGCCCGAATCCGCATAATCGAAGAACATTTTCGGCACGCGCCGGCGCGCCGCCTTCTGCAGGTCTTCGATCGTCAGGTACTTGTCCATATTGGCCATGATGGCGCCCCGTTCCGTCCCGCCCACGGCAGGTATTTCGCGGCGGTTCTAGGCACTGACATGTCAGGGGTCAATGCGGCGTTGGTGTGAGCACTCAGAGCTTCGTGCCGTTCAGCCGTAGCGCGTTGCCGATGACCGACACCGAACTCAGCGCCATCGCCGCCGCCGCGATCATCGGCGACAGCAGCCAGCCCGTGAGCGGGTACAGCACGCCCGCCGCTACCGGTATCCCCAGCGCGTTGTAGCCGAAGGCGAAGGCGAGGTTCTGCATGATGTTGCCGAGCGCCGCCCGCGACAGCCGCCGCGCCTTCACGACACCGCCGATATCACCCGTCAACAGCGTGATTCCAGCGGATTCGATGGCCACGTCGGAGCCGGTCCCCATGGCGATGCCCACATTCGCCTCGGCCAGCGCCGGCGCGTCGTTGACGCCGTCGCCCGCGAACGCCACCACCTTGCCCTGCCGCTTCAATGCCGCGATCAGCGCCTGCTTGTCCTCGGGCGACAGGCCGGCGCGCGCTTCGCTCAGCCCCACGGCCTTCGCCACCGCGTCGGCCGTGCCTTGAGCATCGCCGGTCGCCATCACGATCTCGATGTCGTCGGCCTTGAGCGCGCGGAGCGCCTCGGCCGCCCCCGGCTTGATCGGATCGCTGACCGTCACGACGCCGATCGCCGCTCCGTCATGCGCCACCAGCACCGCCGTGCGACCGGCCGACGCCTGCTGCCGCAGCAGCGCGAGCAGCTTGTCGTCGATCGCGACTGTCTCGTCAGCCATCAGCTTGGCGTTGCCGAGCGCCGCCCGCTTGCCGCCCACCGACCCGACGATCCCCTTGCCGGTTACCGACTGGAACTCCGTCGCCTCATAGGCACGCGCGTTGCGCTCGGCCGCTCCCTTGACGATGGCGCTGCCGATCGGATGTTCCGAGCCGCGCTCCAGCGCCGCCGCCACCGACAGCACGAACCCCTCGTCGACGCGTTGGACCGCGATCACTTGGTCGAGCACCGGCCGACCCTCGGTGATCGTCCCCGTCTTGTCGACCACCAGCGTCGTCACCCGCGACATCACTTCGAGCGCCTGCGCCTCGCGCACCAGCACACCGTCGCGCGCTCCTCGGCCGGTCGCCACCATCACCGACATCGGCGTCGCGAGACCCAGCGCGCAGGGACAGGCGATGATCAGCACCGACATGGCCGCGACGAGTGCGAACGAAAGCTGCGGGGAAGGGCCGAAGGCGTACCACGCCCCGAAAGCCAGCACCGCGACCACCACGACCAGCGGGACGAACCAGTTGGCCACGCGATCCGCCAGCCCCTGGATCGGCGCGCGGCTGCGCTGCGCCTTGCCGACGAGCGTCACGATCTGGCTGAGCCGCGTCTCCGCCCCAACCCGCGTCGCCCGCATCACGAAGCCGCCTTGCCCGTTGAGCGTACCACCAGTCACATCGGCGTCCTTGATCTTCTCCACCGGCACCGGCTCGCCGGTCAGCATCGACTCATCGATGAAGCTCTGCCCCTCGATCACCACGCCATCGACGGGCACCGCTTCGCCGGGCCGTACGCGCAGCAAGTCGCCGGGCTGCACCGCCTCGATCGGCACCTCGATATCCTGCCCCTGCGAGACTCGCCGAGCCGTCTTCGGCGCCAGGTCGAGCAATGCCCGGATCGCCTTGCCTGTCGCCTCGCGTGCCCGCAGTTCCAGCACCTGCCCCAGGAACACCAGCGCCACGATCACCGTCGCCGCCTCGAAATAGATTGGCGGCGCCCCGTTCATGTGCGTCATCGCCATCGGAAACAGTCCGGGCGCCAGCACCGCCACCACCGAGAACAGGTATGCCGCGCCCACGCCGAGCCCGATCAGCGTCCACATGTTGGGCGAGCGGTTGACGAGCGAATTCCAGAAGCGCCGGAAGAACGGGAACGCGGCCCAGAGCACGACCGGAGTCGCCAGCACCAGTTCGATCCAGCTGGCGAGCGGCTCGCCGATCCACTCGCGCACTGGTAGCCCGACCATGCCGCCCATCGCCAACACCACGATCGGCACCGCCAGCCCGGCGCTGACCCACAGCCGCCGCGTGAAATCGACCAACTCCGGGTTCGGCCCGTCGTCCAGCGACGCCACCATCGGCTCGAGCGCCATGCCACAAATCGGACAGTCTCCCGGCCCGTCCTTGACGATCTCCGGGTGCATCGGGCACGTCCACTTGGCTCCAGCGGGGACCGTCGACGCATCGACCGGAGGCGCACCGTGGTCATGATGGTGGTGATGTCCATGGTCGTGAGCGGGGGACGCACCATCCGCCGCCTTTCTTGGCGGCAGCACGAACGGCTTCGCGTCCAGGTACTTCGTCGGATCGGCCTCGAATTTCACCCGGCACCCGTCGCAGCAGAAGTAGTACCGCGTCCCCTCATGCTTCAGCATGTGCTGCGCCGTGGTGCGATCCACCGTCATCCCGCACACCGGGTCGGTCGCCGTGAGATACTGCTCCGGCGCCGCCTCGAACTTCGTCTTGCACCCGCCCGAGCAGAAGCCGATCTCACGCCCGCCATGCATCGTCCGATGCGCCGTTTTCGTCATGTCGACGCTCATGCCGCAAACCGGGTCGCGGGTTGTGGGTCCGGCGGGGTGGTGATGCGAATGCGATTCCATTGCGAGGCTCCGTCGATTGCGGCCCTGTCCTCCACCGTCCCATCATGGTAAGGTCAAGCACAATCTTGCACCAGAGGTGATCCCATGCAGATCGGCGAAGCCGCAAGGCTTACCGGCGTTTCCGCCAAGATGATCCGGCACTACGAGTCCATCGGGCTGATCCCGTCGGCCGACCGCCGTGAATCGAACTATCGCGACTACGGCCATCACGACATTCACCGCCTCGGCTTCATCCGCCGGGCCCGCGACCTGGGCTTCTCCATCGACGAGATCCGAGACCTGCTCCGGCTATGGGGCGACCAGTCGCGCTCGAGCGCCGACGTCAAGGCCCTCACCCTCGGCCACATTGCCGAGCTCGACCGCAAGATCACCCTGCTGACCGAGATGCGGGACACACTGGCCCACCTCGCCGACGCCTGCGATGGCGACCACCGGCCCCATTGCCCCATCATCCAGAGCCTTGCCGGCAACGATCCGCATGCCCGCCACTGATATCGCATACCGCATCGACCCGTTCCCCTCCGACGAGGAACTGCGGCCAGCATGGCGATCAGCATGGGGCAGCCCCTGGACCGGCGACCTGGCCCGGATTCTTGCCTGCAGCCTCGTCCACGCCTGCGCCTATTCGGGCGATAGACTGGTGGGATACGTCAATGTCGCATGGGATGGCGGCATCCACGCCTTCCTGCTCGACACCACTGTCGACAGCCAGTTCCAGCGCCGTGGCATCGCGCGCGAACTCGTCCGCATCGTCACCCTCGAAGCCCGCGGCCGGGGCGCCCAGTGGCTTCATGTCGACTACGAGCCCCGTCTCGAACCCTTCTACAAAGGCTGCGGCTTCCGCCACACCTCGGCGGGATTGATCGACCTCACCAGGCCGGCTTGACGCCGATGCGCCACGGAATCACTCCGTCGGCAGCACCCGAAATCCCGGCTCCGCCGACGTTTCGTCCTCCGGCATCGAGCGCACGTTGACTACGGCCGAGTGCGGCGGGCCGACGCGCAGTGCGATCAGCATCCGCTCGATCACCCCGGCCTCTCCGCTGAACACCGCCTCCACGGTGCCATCGCTTCGGTTCCGCACCCAACCGTCGAGGCGCAGCGCTTGCGCCTGCATCTGGGTGTAAGCGCGAAACCCCACCCCCTGCACCTTGCCGCGCACGATGACGCGCACCGTCGCCATGCTCACCTCCCCGTCCGGTGGGCGGGAAGGTGACAAGCTGCGACGATGCTGGCAAGTGTCAAGCCGCCGCCGGACCCGGATCATTGTCGCCGGCAGGCGGTTGCGACACCGACACCACCGTCAGCACCTGCTTGCGGCCGTCGCGGGTCAGCCAGGTGATCGACTGACCCGTGCGCAGGCCGAGCAGCGCGGTGCCGACCGGTGTCAGCACCGATATGCGACCCTCGCCGATATCGGCGTCCTTTGGGTAGACCAGCGTAACCCGGCGCTCGACGGCTCCATTGGTGCGGTAGCGGACCATCGAACCCATGCGCACGGCGTCCACCGGCAGCCTGTGGTCGTCGACGACATCGGCGCGTTCGAGCTCGTAGAGCAGCCCGTCAGCGTCGTCGGCGGTGTGGCCTCGCCCCGCCATGGCGAGAATGATCAGCTGGCGGTGGTCGGTGAGCCCCATCACGATGCTGGGCGAGAGGTCGAAGTCGGCGAGTGAGATGGTCGTCATGGCGAAATGCTCCATGCCGCGGACGCAGGCCAAAGCGGCGCGCCGTCGCGGTGTGTCAGGTCAGGATGTGTGGATTCGCGCCGGAAGCAGCGGCTCTCTGGCGAGCGCGCTCGGACCCTAAGCCCGAGAGGCGCTGGAGCGCTCGGGCCTAGGGCAGCAGATGTTCGGCGGATCGGGCCCGCGACAGATGCTGCAGATGGATGGTGTTCCGGCTCATGCCGGACAAGTTAGGTGACCCGGCCGCAATGTCAATGCGACCGGGAAGCAGTCGTCGGACCGGCCTCAGAACGTCGCGCCGATCTGCCACGGCACGAACTCGTTGTCGCCGTAGCCGAGCTCTTCGGACTTGCTCTTTTCGCCCGAGGCCACGCGCAGGATCTTGTCGAAGATTTCCTGCCCCTTCTTCTCCAGCGACACGCCGTCGAGCACGTCGCCGCCGTCGATGTCCATGTCGTCGATCATCTTTTGGTAGATGTCGGAGTTGGTGGCGATCTTGATCGAGGGCGTCGGCTTGCAGCCATAGGCTGAGCCGCGGCCGGTGGTGAAGCAGAGGATGTTGGCACCACCCGCCACCTGCCCGGTCGCGGAAACCGGATCGTAGCCGGGCGTATCCATGAACACGAAGCCTTTCTCGGTCACCGGGTCGGCATAATGGTAGACGGCGTTGAGCGGCGTCGTGCCGCCCTTAGCCGCCGCGCCCAGCGACTTCTCGAGAATGGTCGTCAACCCGCCGAGCTTGTTGCCGGGCGACGGGTTGTTGTTCATTTCCATGTTGTTGCGCTCGGCGTAGTCTTCCCACCAGTGGATGATCTCGACCAGCTTCTCGCCCACCTCGCGGGTCTTGGCCCGCCGCGTCAGCAGGTGCTCCGCGCCATAGATTTCCGGCGTCTCCGACAGGATCGCCGTGCCACCGTGGCGCACGAGGATATCCGCCGCCACGCCGAGCGCCGGGTTGGCGGTGATGCCCGAATAGCCGTCCGAGCCGCCGCACTGCAGCGCCAGCATCAGTTCCGACGCCGGCTGCGTCGTCCGCTGCGCCTTGTTGACGATGGGCAGCATCGCCTTCACCGCCTCGACGCCGGCCTCGACCGTCTTCCTGGTGCCGCCGACTTCCTGGATGGTCATGGTGCGGAACGTCTCGTTCTCGGTCACCCCATAGGCTTCCTTGAGCTTGGGGATCTGGAACCCCTCGCAGCCCAACCCGACCATGATCACCCCGCCCATGTTGGGGTTGGTGGCATAGCCCCAGGT
>JAEYYP010000011.1 GCA_023428425.1 Pseudomonadota bacterium | reverse complement strand
GTGTTCCTGGGACTGTCGGCGCCCGGCGCCATGGCGGCGGAGAAGGTCACCTACATGACCAACTGGCTCGCCCAGGCCGAGCACGGCGGCTACTACCAGGCCGTCGCCGACGGCACCTACGCCGCCTGCGGCCTCGAGGTCGAGATCCAGCAGGGCGGGCCGCAGGTCTCCGGCCGTCCGCTGCTGCTCGCCGGCAAGATCGACTTCTACATGGGCGGCAACATGCTGCAGGCCTTCGACGCCGTGCAGCAGAACATTCCGCTGCGCGTCGTCGCCGCGTCCTTCCAGAAGGAGCCGCAGGTTCTGATGACGCATCCGGGCCAGGGCCTCGATAAGTGGGAGGACCTGACCAAGGCCGAGCAGTACATCCTCGGCGACGAAGGCTTCCAGAGCTTCTTCCAGTGGATGATCACCGAGTTCGGTTTCGACGCGGCCAAGCGCGTGCCCTACACCTTCAACCCCGCCCCCTTCATCGCCAACCCGAAGTCGGTGCAGCAGGGCTACGTCACCTCCGAGCCTTTCGCGGTCGAGAAGGAAGGCGGCTTCAAGCCCAACCTGTTCCTGCTCGCCGACTACGGCTTCGACACCTACGCCACGACGATCGAGGTGATGCAGGACACGATCGACAAGCGCCCGGAGGTCGTCCAGTGCTTCGTCGATGGCTCGGCCAAGGGCTGGTACAATTACCTCTACGGCGACAACAAGGCCGCCAACGAGATGATCAAGAAGGACAATCCTGACATCACCGACGAGCAGATCGCCTTCTCCATCGAGACCATGAAGTCCTTCGGCATCGTCGATTCGGGCGACACGGAGAAGTCGGGCATCGGCGCCATGACCGACGAGCGCGTGAAGAGCTTCTACGACAAGATGGTCAAGGCGAAGGTGGTGCCGGAAGGCCTGGACATCGCCAAGTCCTACACGCTCCAGTTCGTCAACAAGGGCGTCGGCCTCGACCTGAAGAAGTAGAAGCTGTCCTCCCGGAACGATATCCCCGCCGCCCCTTCTTCCCGACCCGGAAGAGGGGGCGCGAAGGAGAACGCTGCTTGACCGGTCTATCCCCCAACGCCGTCGCCGCGCCCGCCGCGGATGCCTCTGCTGCGCCGCTCCTGATGCTGCGCGGCGTCGGAAAGACCTTCTCCAATGGCGTCACGGCACTCCGCGACGTCGACCTGACGCTCCGCCAGGGCGATTTCCTCAGCCTTCTCGGCCCCTCGGGCTGCGGCAAGTCGACGGCGCTGCGGCTGATCGCGGGGCTCGGTACGCCGACCTCCGGTGTGCTCGACTGGCGCGGCGCGGGCGCGGCCGGTCGCGGCGACATCGGTTTCGTGTTCCAGGAACCGACGCTGCTGCCCTGGGCCAACGTCTTCGACAATGTCTATCTCCCGCTGAAGCTGCGTGGCGTTTCGCGCCGCGCAGCCGAACCCGCGGTGGCCGAGATGCTGGAGCGCGTCCACCTGACCGGTTTCGAGAAGGCCGTGCCGCGCGAACTCTCCGGCGGCATGAAGATGCGCGTCTCCATCGCCCGCGGGCTGGTGACCAAGCCGAAGGTGCTGCTCATGGACGAGCCCTTCGCGGCGCTCGACGAGATCACCCGCTTCAAGCTCAACAACGACCTTCTGGAGCTCTGGCAGGACGAGCGCTTCACCGTCGTCTTCGTCACCCACTCGGTGTTCGAGAGCGTTTTCCTCTCCAACCGCATCGTCGTCATGGCGGCGCGGCCGGGCCGCGTCTTCGAGGAGGTCGAGGTCGACGCGCCCTACCCGCGCGACGAAGTCTTCCGCACCTCGGCGGACTATGCCGCACTCTGCCGCAAGACATCCGACGTTCTCGGCCGGGCGATGGACGCGCCGGCCCTCACCAAGGCGGGAGCGTTCGATGGCGTCCATTGACCAGTCCGCACCCGTGCCGCTCGACGCCGAGGAGATGCGCCGGCTGAGGACGGCGCGGATCGAACGCGTCGGCAAGTGGGTGCTGCCGCTCGCCATCATGTGCCTGGCGATCTTCCTGTGGGACCGCATTGTCGTCTGGAACGAGATCCCGCACTACATCCTGCCGCGCCCGATCAATGTGCTCCAGGCGCTGATCGACGACCGGGCGCTGCTGTTCTCCTCGCTGCTCACTACGCTGCGCATCACCGGCCTCAGCCTGCTTCTCGCCGTCGTCGGCGGTGTCGGTCTCTCCGTCCTCTTCGCCCAGTCGAAATGGGTCGAGATGTCGTTCTTCCCCTTCGCCATCGTGCTGCAGGTGACGCCGATCGTCGCGATCTTCCCGCTCATCAACATCTACGTCGACAACCAGACGGCAAAACTCCTGCTCTGCGCCTGGATCGTCGCCTTCTTCCCGATCCTGTCGAACACCACGCTCGGCCTCAACTCGGTCGACCGCAACCTGCGCGACCTGTTCAAGCTGAACGGCGCGACGCGCTGGCAGGAGCTCTGGCACCTGCGCCTGCCCGCCGCGATGCCTTATTTCCTCGGCGGCCTGAAGATCGCCGGCGGACTGGCGCTGATCGGCGCGGTGGTGGCCGAGTTCGTCGCCGGCTCCGCCGGCCAGTCCTCGGG
>JAEYYP010000001.1 GCA_023428425.1 Pseudomonadota bacterium | reverse complement strand
ACACTGCAGGCCAAATGGGCTCCGGCCGGCGAGAAGACCGGCGACATGATGTTCACCTCATGGGGCAACGGCTCCCTCGATCCGTCCGACATCTTCGTGCCGACGCTGCGCACGGGAGGGCGTGGCAACCGCGCCTTCTATTCCAACAAGGATGTGGATGCACTGCTCGATCGTGCCGACGTGGAACTCGATCGGACGAAGCGGGCCGATCTCTACAAGAAGGCGCAGTCCATCGTGAGCAGCGAGGCTCCGTGGATCTTCATGTGGCTTCCGCAGGACATCTACGGCGTCTCGAAGCGCGTCAGCGGGTGGGAGCCGAGTGCCGACAGCCGCATCAACCTTCACGATGTCTGCGTGAAGTGAACGGTCTGGCTGATTGAACATACCGGAGAAAGCTCGATGAACGCTCTGGCGCTCGCGGGACGTATCACTCAGCTCCCGCCGGTCCTTCTTGGCGTCAGCGTCATTGTCTTCGTGATGATGGCGCTGACGCCGGGGGACCCGGTGGAGGTGATGCTGTCGGGGCAGCAGGTTCCGCCCGAGCAGGTGCAGGCGATGCGCCATGACATGGGGCTGGACCGTCCGCTGCTGGAACGCTTTGCGGTCTTCCTCGGCAATGCCCTGACGGGCGATTTCGGGCTCAGCTTTTTTCATCGCCGCCCGGTCAGCGACGTGATCGCCGAACGCCTGCCGGCAACGATCGAGCTCACCCTGGCAGCGCTGCTGATCACGCTCGCGGTTTCCAACCCGCTCGGCGTCCTCGCCGCGGTCCACAAGAACAAGCTCGTCGATCGCCTGGCCGCTGTCGGTGTTGATTTCCGCCGAGAAGTGACCCGTTAGGCGGGGATTTTTCCATCGAGAAGTGACCCATGTTTTGACCACGTCTCACGCGCGATACGCGGGGGACCTCGGAGTGATCGACATGGAGTTATTGAGTGTCATCCGCCGCTGGCATGGGCGGAATCATCTTTCGATCCGGGAGATTTCCCGACGCACCGGGCTTTCGAGGAACACGGTCCGCAAATACCTGCGCACGGATAGCGTCGAGCCTCGATTTCATGTTCCCGACCGGCCGAGCAAACTCGATCCCTATGCCGACAAGCTTTCGGCGATGCTGCGGATCGAAGGCGGCAAGTCGCGCAAGCACAAGCGCACGGTCCGTCAGTTACATGCCGATCTGATCCTGCTCGGCTATGAGGGCTCCTACAATCGGGTCGCGGCCTTCGCCCGGGACTGGAAGGCCGCCCGCCTGCGCGAGCAGCAGACCAGCGGTCGCGGCACCTTTGTCCCCCTGGCCTTTGTGCCGGGCGAGGCATTCCAGTTCGACTGGTCGGAGGACTGGGCGATCATCGCCGGCGAGCGCACCAAGCTCCAGGTCGCCCATGTGAAGCTGTCCTACAGCCGCGCCGCTATCCTGCGAGCTTACCCGCTCCAGACCCATGAGATGCTGTTCGATGCTCATAATCACGCCTTCCGGGTGCTGGGAGGCGTGCCGCGGCGGGGCATCTACGACAACATGAAGACGGCCGTCGACAAAGTCGGCCGCGGCAAGGACCGTCAGGTCAACATCCGCTTCTCGGCCATGGTGAGCCACTTCCTGTTCGAGGCCGAGTTCTGCAATCCGGCCTCGGGCTGGGAGAAGGGGCAGATCGAGAAGAACGTGCAGGATGCCCGACATCGGCTCTGGCAGCCCCTGCCGAACTTCCCGTCGCTGGTGGCACTGAACGACTGGCTGGAGACCCGGTGTCGGGAGTTGTGGTCGCAGACCACGCACGGCACGCAACCCGGTACAATCGCCGACGTGTGGGCCGAGGAGATCCGGCACCTGATGGCGATGCCGCGCCCCTTCGATGGCTTCGTCGAGTACGCCAAGCGCGTCTCCCCGACCTGCCTGGTCCATCTGGAGCGCAATCGTTACAGCGTGCCGGCGTCCTTTGCGAACCGCCCGGTGAGCCTGCGTGTTTATCCCGACCGGATCGTCATTGTCGCCGAGGGGCAGGCGATCTGCGAACATCGCCGGGTCTTCGCCCGCTCGCATGATCGTCTCAGCCGGACGGTCTATGATTGGCGGCATTATCTGGCCGTCCTCCAGCGCAAACCCGGGGCCCTGCGTAACGGTGCCCCCTTTGCCGAAATGCCGCCGGCCTTCCGGTCGCTGCAACAGCATCTGCTCAAAACGCCAGGTGGCGACCGGGAGGTGGTCGAGATCCTGGCCCTGGTCCTGCAGCATGACGAGGAGGTCGTGCTGGCGGCGGTCGAACTGGCCCTGAAGGCTGGCGTACCGACCAAGACCCACATCATCAACCTGCTTCACCGGCTGATCGACGGCGCACCGATGATCGCGTCAACGGTCGAAGCCCCTTCCGCCCTCACATTGACCACCGAGCCGCGCGCCAATGTCGAACGCTATGACGCCCTGCGCCGGGCCGATGAGGTGCGCCATGCGTCATAATCCTGCGAGCGGGGCCATCGTCATCATGCTGCGCAGCCTCAAGATGCACGGCATGGCCCAGGCCATCAGCGAACTGACTGAACAGGGGGCGCCGGCCTTCGAGACCGCTGTGCCGATCCTGTCGCAGCTCCTGAAGGCGGAGATGGCCGAGAGAGAGGTCCGATCAACGGCCTATCAACTCAAGGCCGCGCGCTTCCCGGCCTATCGCGACCTCAACGGCTTCGACTTCGCCAGCAGCGAAATCAACGAGGCGCTCGTGCGCCAACTGCATCGTTGCGAGTTCCTCCAGGACGCTCACAACGTTGTCCTGGTGGGAGGGCCCGGCACCGGCAAGACCCATGTCGCTACGGCTCTCGGAGTCCAGGCCATCCAGCACCATCACAAGCGGGTCCGCTTCTTCTCCACCGTCGAGCTCGTCAACGCTCTCGAACAGGAAAAGGCTCAGGGCAAGGCAGGACAGATCGCCGGCCGGCTCGCTTACGCCGATCTCGTCATCCTCGATGAGCTCGGCTACCTGCCCTTCAGTGCATCAGGCGGCGCCTTGCTCTTCCACTTGCTGAGCAAGCTCTACGAGCGCACCAGCGTCGTCATCACCACCAATCTCAGCTTCTCGGAATGGGCCACCGTCTTCGGCGATGCCAAGATGACCACCGCCCTGCTCGATCGCCTCACGCATCACTGCCACATCATCGAGACGGGAAACGACAGCTTCCGCTTCAAGAACAGCTCGGCAAAGCCCGACAAACCAGCCAGGGAGAAAGCCAAAAACTTGACCGCAACCTGAACAAACAACACCATCTGGGCGGGTCACTTCTCAGTGGAAACCCAGGGTCACTTCTCGGCGGAAATCAACACTTTGAGTCCATATTCTGCGAAAGTCCGCGTGCCCGGGTCAGATAATCTTGAAAATGAACTTGTTTGGGGTGGCTTTCCCGGGCATTGCGCGAACCAGAATGCGTGCATCCCACTGGTTCCGAGGCCGCCTGATCGTGCCAGGAAGGCTTTCCCGCGCGAAATTTCGGAGCAAAGGGTGATGAGTCAAGCTTTTGCGAATCGCCAAACTTCGAGTCAAGCAACTGCGTTTCGCGAGTCAGAGATAGCCTAGAACCGAAAGGATAGGCCCATTGATATTTCTAGGAAATCTCCGCAGAGAGAGTCAGAGATTTATGTTTCCCCACACGACAACGGCACGATGGCCCAGACG
>JAEYYP010000384.1 GCA_023428425.1 Pseudomonadota bacterium | reverse complement strand
ACATGGAGGACTCGCTGCTGATGTCGTTTTCGACCGCCTCCTCGACCGCCACCATCCCGGTGACGATGCGCTGCGTCACCGAAAACGCGCGGGTCAGCGAAAAGGTCGCCAGCTTCGTCATCCCGCTTGGCGCGACGGTGAACATGAACGGCACCGCCCTCTATGAATGCGTGGTCGTGGTTTTCGCCGCGCAGGTGCTGGGGGTCGACCTGAGCCTGTCGCAGCAGTTCATCGTCGTCCTGCTGGCCCTGGTGTCGAGCATCGGCGTCGCTGGCATCCCGGCCGCCAGCCTGGTGGCCATCATCATCATCATGCAGAATGCCGGCTTCAATGAGGACATGATCAAGGCCAGCCTCGGCCTGATCCTGACGATCGATCGTCCGCTCGACATGGCGCGCACGACGGTGAACGTCTTCAGCGACACGGTGGGCGCGGTGGTCATCGCCCGTTCCGAGGGCGAGAACGCCGGCTGACGCTCACAGCCAGATCATCAGCGCCTGCACCAGCTCGCGGGTCTGGCTGACGCGGAATTCATCGCCCGCCTGCAGCCGGATGCGGCCGCCGCCCGGGCGATTGAATTCGAAGATGACCGGCAGGTCGCCGGGGTGGCTGATCAGCACCTCGAGGATGCGGTCGAGATCGATGTCGCTGTGGCGACGGCAGTCGAGGCGCAGCAGCAGCGGCTTGGGCGGTGCCGGCGGCTTCGGTTCGGCGGCGACCGGCGGCGCGGCGTTTGGATCGCGCGCCTTCTTCGGCTTCAGTTCCTTGACGTCGCCGCCGAGGGTGACGCGGTTGCCCTCGCCGCGCTGGTCCTTGGCGCAGCGGCAGCGCAGGCCGATGACCTTGCCCTCCTGGAGCTGTTCCTTGAACTTCTCGAACTCGTCGCTCCAAGCCATGATCTCGGCGGCGCCGCTGAAATCCTCGAGCGTGAAGATGGCGAAGGGGCGGTTGTCCTTCTTCGAGTAGCGCACATCGAGGGTCTTGACGATGCCGACGACAAAGGCGCTGACCGGCTTCACACTGGTGTCGACATCGTCGAGTGCGCCGATGCGGGTGATGCGCGGCGAGTCGTAGTGGCCGCGGTAGCTGTCGAGCGGGTGGCCGCTGACGTAGAAGCCGAGCAGTTCCTTTTCAAAGCCGAGCACCTCGTCGATCGTCCACGGCGCCACCGCCGGCGCGCCGCCCTTGCTCGGTGATTGCTTCGGTGCCAGGTCGAAGTCGTCGAACAGGCCGCCCTGGCCGGCCTTGCGGTCCTTCTGCATCGAGGAGGCGGCGGCGAGCGACTGGTCGAGGCGGGCAAAGAGCGCGGCGCGATCCTCGCCGGAGAAGTCGAAGGCGCCGCACTTCACCAGGGCCTCCAGCATCTTCTTGTTCACCGCGCGGCTGTCCATGCGCCCCGCGAAGTCATCGACACCGGTGAAGGCACCGTTGCGTTCGCGTTCCTCGATCGCCGCGGCCATGGCGGCCTCGCCGACGTTTTTGATGGCGCTCAGGCCGAAGCGGATGGCGTTCGGCGGCCCGTCCGGCGCGGCGTCCTCGTGGTGCTCGGGGGCGAACTTCAGCGACGAGCGGTTGATGTCCGGCGGCAGGATGGTGATGCCCATGCGCTGGCATTCGCTGACGAAGAAGGCGATCTTGTCGGTGTTGCTGATTTCGTAGCTGAGCACCGCGGCCATGAATTCGACCGGGTAGTTCGCCTTCAGGTAGGCGGTGCGGTAGGTCACCACCCCGTAGGCGGCCGAGTGCGACTTGTTGAAGCCGTACTGGGCGAACTTTTCCAGAAGGTCGAAGACCGCGTTCGCCTGCTTGGGCGGGATGGCGTTGGTCGTCTCGCAGCCGGCGACGAAGATCTTGCGCTGGCGCGCCATCTCCTCGGCGTCCTTCTTGCCCATGGCGCGGCGCAGAAGGTCGGCCTGGCCGAGGGTGAAGCCGGCGAGCACGTTGGCGGCCTGCTGCACCTGCTCCTGGTAGACCAGAATGCCGTAGGTTTCCTTGGCGATCGTCTCCAGCAGCGGGTGCGGGTACTCGACCTGTTCCTCGCCCTTCTTGCGCTTGATGTAGTCGGGAATGAACTGCATCGGCCCCGGTCGGTACAGGGCCAAAATGGCGATGATTTCCTCGATCTTGTCCGGCCCGAGTTGCTTGCAGGTGTTGATCATCCCGCCGGATTCCATCTGGAACACCGCGACCGTTTCGCCGCGCTTGAGCAGGTCGAAGGTGGCGGGGTCGTCGAGCGGCACCGCGCCGGTGTCGAAGTCCGGCACGCGCCGGCGCACCCATTGCTCGGCCTCATGAATGACGGTGAGCGTCTTCAGGCCGAGGAAGTCCATCTTCAGCATGCCCAGCTCGGTGAGCGGCTTCATGGCGAACTGGGAGACGATTTCCCCCTCGTTGCCGCGCGTCAGGGCGATGAATTCCGACAGCGGCTTGTCGCCAATGACGACGCCGGCGGCGTGGATGCCGGTGCCGCGCGTCAGGCCTTCGAGAAAGAGCGCGTGCCGCCACAGCTCCTGGGCCGAGCCGTCGTTCTCGATGTAGGCCTTCAGCTCCGGATTCTTGTCGATGGCACCGTCGGTGTGCACCGTCTTGCCGGTCGCCTTGTCCACCTTGTCCTCGCCGGCCAGGGTGATGTTCAGCTCGGCCGGGATCATCTTCGACAGCCGGTCGGCGTCGCCATAGCTCCAGCCGAGCACGCGGCCGACGTCGCGCACGACGCTCTTCGCGCCCATGGTGCCGAAGGTGATGATGTGGCTGACGCTGCGCTCGCCGTATTTCTGGCGCACGTACTCGATCACCTCCGGTCGCCGGGTCTGGCAGAAGTCGATGTCGATGTCGGGCGGGCTGACGCGCTCGGGGTTGAGGAAGCGCTCGAACACCAGCTGGAAGCGGATCGGGTCGATGTCGGTGATGCCGAGCGCGTAGGCGACCACCGAGCCCGCGGCCGAACCGCGGCCCGGTCCGACCGGGATGCCCTGCTCGCGCGCCCAGTTGATGAAGTCCCAGACGATGAGGAAGTAGCTGGTGAAGTTTTTCTCGTTGAGCAGGGCCAGCTCCTTGTCGAGGCGGGCGCGCAGCGACTCGTCGTTGAGCGCGCGATCGCGGCCGTAGCGGCGGATCATGCCCTCCTCGCAAAGCCGGCGCAGGTAGTCATTGCGGTCGCTGCCGTCGGGCGGGTTGAACAGCGGGTAGCGGTCGATGCTGGTGGAATCCAGGCGCAGGCTGAGGTCGCAGCGCTCGGCGATCGCCAGGGTCGTGTCGCAGGCCTCAGGCAGCTCGTGGAAGAGCGCGCGCATCTCCTCGGCCGTCTTGAAATAAACCTCGGGCGAGTAGGTGCGCAGGTTGGTGTCGTGCACGCTGGCGCCGACGCCGAGGCGCACGAGGATGTCGTGGCTCTCGTGGTCCGCGCGGTGGAGGAAGTGCACGTCGTTGGTGGCGACCGTTTTCAGGCCGTATTTTTTGCCCCACTCGACCAGCTGGCGCGTGCTGCGCTGCTGCTGCTCAAGGCCGTGGTCCATCAGTTCGAGGAAAAAGTGGTCGGGACCGAAGATGTCGCGGAACTCGCACAGGCTGCGCTCCGCCTCGTCCGGCCGGTCGCTGAGCAGCAGCTCGTTGATCTCGCCGTTCAGGCAGCCGCTCAGGCAGATCAGCCCCTCGCGATGTTCACGCAGGGCGTCCTTGTCGATCCGCGGCACGCCCTGCCACTGGCCGTCGAGATGGGCGAGCGTGACCAGGCGCGAGAGGTTTTCATAGCCGGCATTGCTCTCCGCCAGCAGGGTCAGGTGCGAGGCGCGCTGGCGGCCGGCCACATCCTTCTGCTCGAACATCGAGCCCGGCGCCAGGTAGACCTCGCAGCCGAGGATCGACTTCATCTTGGCCTTCTTGGCCGCCATGTAGAAGTCGATCGCCCCGTACAAATTGCCGTGGTCGGTCAGTCCCACCGCCGGCATGCCCAGCTTGCCCGCCCGCTTTACCAGGTCGTCGAGGCGCACGGCGCCGTCGAGCAGGGAGAACTCGGAGTGGACGTGGAGATGGACAAAGGAATCGGGCATCGGACCCGGCGACCCTAGCCCGCATTGCTCACCCCTGTCCACCACGGCTTGCGGGAACCCTGCAGGGCCGGCGGCTGGCCGGCCTTTCCGACAGGGCAGGGGGTGGAAGGAAGCGTGGCCGCCGTCGGCCGGTCTGCCGAGCTTGTGAAATTTTTCACAAATTCGCCTTGCCCGGGTTTTCCGGGCGTAGAATACTGACAGTCGCCCCCGAACAGACATGCCCACGGTCACCCGAGAACACGAAGCCCCGGACACCGCCGCGAAAGCTGCGCGGCAGCTCGAGGCGCTGGACGAGACCGCGGCCGACATCGTCGGCGAGAAGCTGGTCCTCAACATGGGCCCCTCGCACCCGGCCACGCACGGCGTGCTGCGGCTGATTCTGGAGCTGGATGGCGAGATCATCACCAAGGCCGATCCCGACATCGGCTACCTGCACCGCGGCGATGAGAAGATCGCCGAGAACATGCATTACAACCAGTTCGTGCCCTACACGGACCGGCTTGACTACCTGGCGCCGCTGGCGAACAACGTCGCCTACGCCCTGGCGGTCGAGAAGCTGATGGGCTGGGAAGTGCCCGAGCGCGGCCAGGCCATCCGGGTGATCTGCTGCGAGCTGGCGCGCATCTCCGCCCACCTGCTCGGGGTCGGCGTCTTCGCCATGGACGTCGGCGCCATGACCGCCTTCCTGTACACCTTCACCGAGCGCGAGAAGATCTACAACCTCTGCGAGCAGCTCACTGGCGCCCGCTTCACGACCAGCTACACCCGCGTCGGCGGCCAGATCCGCGACCTGCCGGACGGCTTCACCGCCGCGGTGTCGAAGTTCCTCGACGAAGTGATGCCGGTGATCGACGAGATCGACCAGTTGCTCAGCCGCAACGCCATCTTCATCTCGCGCACCCAGGGGCTGGGTGTCATTTCGAAGCAGGATGCCGTCGCCTTCGGCCTCACCGGCCCGAACCTGCGCGGCTCCGGGGTCGATCACGACCTGCGCAAGGTGCACCCCTACCTGCACTACGACCGCTACGAGTTCGACATCCCCATTGGCACCACCGGCGACTGCTACGACCGCTATTTGGTGCGCATGGAGGAGATGCGCCAGAGCGTGCGCATCTTGCGCCAGGTGCTCGCCCAACTTCCCGGTGGCCCGATCAACGTCGCCGACGCCAAGAACCTGCTGCCGCAGAAGGACCGGGTGCTGATGAAGATGGAGGAGCTCATCCACCACTTCATCCTCGCCACCCAGGGCATCGACGCGCCGGCCGGCGAGATTTACTTCGGCGCCGAGAACCCCAAGGGTGAACTCGGTTTCTACATCCACAGCAAGGGCGGCGGCGTCCCCTACCGCCTGAAAATCCGCAGCCCCTCCTTCGTCAACCTCAGCATTCTGCCGAAGATGCTGCCCGGCCACATGCTCAGTGACGTGGCCGCCGTGCTCGGCAGCCTCGACTTTGTCATGGGCGAATGCGACCGCTGAGGCCGCCCCGACCTTTACCCCCACCCCTGAGACCGATGGCCTTTGCAGTTCCCGCCGAGCTTGAGCGCAAGATGGATGAGGTGATCACGCATTACCCCGTCTCCAAGCGCAGTGCGGTGCTGCCGCTGCTGCACCTCACGCAGGAGCACTTCCGCTTCATCAGCGATGACATCGTCAACTGGGTGGCGGCCAAGCTCGGCCTCGAGCCGATCCAGGTGCTGGAAGTGGTCACCTTCTATCCGGGCTTCCGTCAGACTGCCCCCGGCAAGTTCCACATCCGCGTCTGCCGCACCCTCTCCTGCGCCATGGCCGGCTCCTATGAGCTGATGGATGCCCTCTGCCAGGCGGCGAAGATCGACCGCAGTCACTGCGACCACCATCACCCCATCGCCGTCGGCGAGGATGGCAAGTTCAGCATCGAGTTCGCGGAATGCCTGGCGAGCTGCGGCTTCGGCCCGGTCTGCATGGTCGAGGACGACTTCCATGAGAAGGTCGATCCGGCCAAGGCGGCCGAACTGCTCGCCCGCTACGCCTGAGCGGAGCGCGGTGCGTCGGAGCGCGTGTGTGCCGGCGGCCATTCGCAGGGCAGCGCACGCTGACCCCCGACTGACGAATCCCGGCCCGTGCGCCTGCACAGCGTGGCACGGCTGGGGCCGGTCGCTGCCTCCGGGCACAAAAAAGCGGAGGGTTGCCCCTCCGCCTGAATGTGGCGACCGCGATCTCAGCGTGTCGAGCGCCAGGAGACGATGTCGTCCTTGGTCGAGCGCTGCTTGTCCGGGCCATAGCTGAAGACGAGGGCGCTGGCCGACAGGAACTCCGGCGCGCGGCTGGAGATCAGCATGTCGTTGCTCTGCTTGTCCGGATTCTCGATGCGGTTGTCGTAGTTGGTGTCGAGCGCGACCACATAGGGCAGGCCCCAGATGTCGACGAGGCGGACGGGCGTGCCGTCGCCGGAGCCGCCGCTCGGATCGATGATGCCGAACTGGTTGTTGTTTTTGGCATTCGGCAGATCGAGGTACTTGACCTTGCGCGGGTTCATGTCGTCGGCGCCGGTCGTCGTGTTCGCCATGAGGATGTTGATGATCGGCGTGCTGTTGCCGTCGGTCAGGAACGGCTCCAGGTCGGTGTCGCCGCTGGTGGCGTCCTCGGGATTGATCGGGAAGCGGTTGTACTCGGTGCGGTAGTGGTTGATGGCGACGACGATGTCCTTCATCGTTTTCTGCGTGCGCACCTGGTCGGCCTTGCGCATGACGAGGTTGGCGACCGGAACGGCGAGCGAGGCGAGGATCGCGATGATGACGATGACCACGAGCAGCTCGATCAGGGTGAAGCCGCGCGGGGCGGTGCGGAGGGAGGTTTTCATGACGGCGGATGGGGGTTGGGTTGCGGCGGTGCGCGCTTGGCGGACGGCCGCTCGCATTTCCAATGTTAAATCAAAATCCCGCGGAGCCGTCAACACTTGTTGCGCGGCGCGTGTGATTCGGCGGCGGTCGCGATCGCGATGCATGCCACGCTTGTGGTCAGGCCCGCGTTGCGGCGCCGAGCGGCCGCGGCGGCGCGCGCAACTTTTCATTGTCAACAAACGCTTGCATCCTATAATCCAAAGACAATTATCGGTGCTGTCTCCCGACGACAACATAACAACAAGCCCGATCACGAACACCCCCCTATGGCAAAAACAGCGAGCAAAAGCGGCAAGGCAGTGAAGTACGTCTATTCCTTTGGAGCAGGAAAAGCAGATGGTGATGGCTCCATGAAGTCGCTGCTTGGCGGCAAGGGCGCGAACCTCGCCGAGATGAGCCGCATTGGACTGCCCGTGCCTCCTGGGTTCACGATCACGACGGAAGTCTGCACGTTCTACTACGCCAACAAGCGCAGCTACCCGGCCGATCTGCAGAAGCAGATGGAGGAAGGCGTTGCCAAGATGGAGAAGATCATGGGCTGCAAGTTCGGCGATGCCAAGGGCATGCCGCTGCTCGTCGCCGTCCGTTCCGGCGCCCGCGACTCAATGCCGGGCATGATGGACACCATCCTCAACCTCGGCCTCAACGACC
>JAEYYP010000362.1 GCA_023428425.1 Pseudomonadota bacterium | reverse complement strand
GAACGGCGCTCTCGGCCAGGTCTGGCTGTTCATCCTCGCGCCGCTGGTCGGCGCAGCCATCGGCGCGGCGATCTGGAAGTACGTGCTGTCGCCGGGCGAAAGCGTCGGCAATCTCGGCCGCGAGTAGCTGCGCCGAAGCACCCCGTGAGGCCACCGCACGCGGTGGCCTTCGGTCCGGGCGCTAGCGGTCCAGCAGTTCGCGGCGACGCAGAGCCGGCTGACGATACCATTCATGGCTGAGGCGCCGCTTGCGGCGCTTCGGTGCCGGTGGTTCGGGCTGGCCGAACAGCTCCCGCACCTCGTCCCCCGACAGCGTATCGCTGTCCTCGAGCCCGAGCGCCCAGGCCGCCAGTTCGCCCTTGACCACGAAAAATCCACTCATACTCAAGTACCCCCGAATGCACCCTCCTGGATGCGAAGATATTCTCTGCGGTACGGGATCGGTATGCATCACCCGTTTGGGTGAAGGCGAGACACGTGTCTCACGCCCGGGGCGTTTCAGGTGCCCGCCTGCATCAGCGGACTGGCTCCGGCGAGCAGGCGGACGAGATCGGCCTGCCGCGTGGTCGCGGTCTTGGCCATCACGCCCTTGAGCTGCGTGCGCACCGTCTCGCGCGAGATGGCGCCCCTGAGCGAGATTTCCTCCACCGACATGCCAGCCGCCAGCCCGCGTGCCACCCTGGCCTCGGCCGGGGTCAGGTCGAAGAGGCCATGCAGCATTTCGGTGAGCGGCGCGTCGGGCGCCACCACCGCGGTCAGCACCAGCAGGACCTGGGCGGACGCGAAGATGTCGTGCGCGGCGCGCCGGATCGGCACAAGGTGGGCGATCAGCGCCGGCTCCCCGGCCTCGGCCGGGATCGGAATGGACCGCGATGCGCCGTGATCTCCCGCGGCGAAGAGCGCGGACTTCAGCGCCTCGTTGGCGGGCCGGTTGGCGATCTGGGCATGATCGAACGCACCGATCGAGACGCGCGGCGCCTGTTGTTCGAACAATGGGTTGGCCACCACAACCCGGCCGCTGCTGGTCAGCGCTGCCCCCGGCAGGCCGACCAGTTGCAGCGCCTCGGTGGCGCCGGTTGCGGCCCGCAGCCCCAGCCGATGCGCGAGCAGTGCCGACCGGGCCAGGTGCGGCCGGTACTGGTCGAGTACCTCCATTTCCTCGCGGGTGAAAGCGCCATGGTCGCCGTTGCGCGCCACGTCGAACACCAGGATATCGCCTGTCGGCACCGGGATGACCGAGCCGGCGGTGAACCTGAGCCCGGCCGGGAACACCAGCTCGCGATAGATCGTGTCGCGTTCGAGTTCGGCCGGGGTCGAGACTTCGAGGTCGCTGAGGAAGCCAGCATGCCCCGTCGCCAGGGCCCGCTTGGGCCGCGGATTGTCGTAGCGATCCGAGCGGGCCGAATAGAGTTCAGCCACCGGCCGATAGGCCTCAGTCGCCGTGTAGGTAATGCGCCGGTCGACATCGAGCGCCATCAGCGCCATGTGACGCGAGTGGATCAGCGCGGCGAGCTGACCGAGCACGTCAGGCCAGGTTTCCGGCACGGCAGCCGCCTCGTAGATCCGGTCGAGCAGCGTGCTGTCCATCATCGTCTCCCAGGCGCACCGATACTGCCGCCTTTCGCATCGCCCCGTCCAGCACTCTATCCCTGCCGAAAGCCGTGTCAGGGTTCACCCCGGCGCGGCGGTCCGATAAGGTCGCGCCCCGACCTTCCGGAATCGCTTACCCCCGAGTCACCACCCATGCATCTCGTCCTCGTCGATGGCTCCGGCTTCATCTTCCGCGCCTTCCATGCGCTGCCGCAGCTGACGCGCAAATCCGACAAGCTGCCGGTGGGCAGCGTCATCGGCTTCTGCAACATGATCTGGAAGCTGACCGAGGACCTGCAGGGCGAGGACGCACCCACCCACATGGCGGTGATCTTCGACTACTCGTCGAAAACCTTCCGCGACGAGATCTACGCTGAGTACAAGCAGCACCGCCCCCCGGCGCCCGAGGAGCTGGTTCCGCAGTTCCCGCTCACCCGCAAGGCGGCCCGCGCCTATGGCCTGCCGTCGATCGAGATGGAGGGCTTCGAGGCCGACGACATCATGGCCACCTATACCCGCCTCGCCCGCGAGGCTGGCGGCAAGGTGACCATCGTTTCCTCCGACAAGGACCTGATGCAGCTCGTCACGCCTGACGGCACGGTGCGCCTGCTCGACACCATCCCCCGCCCTGGGCAACCTCCCCTGCGCTGGATCGGCCCCGACGAGGTCAGGGACAAGTTCGGCGTGCCGCCAGAAAAGGTCATCGAAGTCCAGGCGCTCTGCGGCGACGCCGTCGACAACGTGCCGGGCGTTCCCGGCATCGGCGTCAAGACCGCGGCCGAGCTGATCAATACCTGGGGCACCATAGAAAACCTGCTCGACAACACGGCGTCGATCAAGCAGCCCAAGCGCCGCGAGGCGCTCGAAACCAATGCCGAGCTCGCCCGCATTTCGAAAAAGCTCGTCACCCTCAGCCAGGAGGCCCCGGTCGAAACCCCGCTGAGCGACCTCGTCCGCCAGCCGATCGAGCCGGGCACGCTCTTCCCCTTCCTCAACGCCATGGAGTTCGTCTCGGTCGCCAAGCGCCTCGGCACCCTGCTCGACGCCAATCCCGAGGATTTTCCCGCCGATCCCGAGCTTGCCGCCAAGCCGCCCGAGCCGGTCGGCTTCGATAATTCGGCCCGCGCCGAAGCCCGCGCCGCGCGCCAGGCCAAGGATGGTTCCGCCGAATCCGTGCCGGTGATCCACGCCCGCGAAGTGCACGAGAAGATCAAGGCGATCCCGGTCGATCCCACGAAGTATGAGATCATAAGAGACGCCGCGCACCTCCAGCGCTGGATCGATGCGATCTACGCCACTGGGATAGTCGCCACCGACACGGAATCCACCGGCCTCGACAACCAGACCGCCGACCTCGTCGGCATCTCGTTCTCCACCGCGCCCGGCAACGGCGCCTACCTGCCGCTCGGCCATACCGATGGCGCCGGCGACCTGCTCGGCGGCGGCCGCGCCGAGGGCCAGATGGACATGGAGGAGGCGCTCAAAATGCTCCGCCCGGTCTTCGCCGACCGCGCCGTGCTGAAGCTCTTCCACAACGTCAAATACGACCTTGGCCTCCTGAGCCGCTACGAGGTCGAGGTCCGCTCCTTCGACGACAACCTGCTGATGAGCTACGCGCCCGATGGCCCGCAGTTCAACACCATGGGCGAACTCAGCGACCACTGGCTCGGCCACAAGGGCATCGCCATCAAGGACCTGCTGGGCACCGGCAAGTCGCAGATCACCTTCGCCCAGGTGAAGATCGAGGACGCCGCGAAATACGCCGCCGAGGACGCAGACCTCACCTTCCGCCTGTGGAAGGTGCTGAATCCGCGCCTCGTCGCCGAAAACATGACCACCCTCTACGAAACCATCGAGCGCCCCCTCGCCCCGGTCCTGGCCCGCATGGAAGGCCGCGGCATCACCGTCGATCGCCAGATCCTTTCCCGCCTCTCGGGCGATTTCGCCCAGCGCGCCGCCGCGCTCGAAGCCGAGGCGTATGAACTGGCCGGCTCCAGCTTCAATCTCGGCTCGCCCAAGCAGCTGGGCGAAATCCTCTTCGATCGCATGGGCCTGCCCGGCGGCACCAGGACCAAGACCGGGGCCTGGTCGACCGGCGCCGACGTGCTCGAAGCCCTCGCCGAGCAGGGCATTCCGCTCGCCCGCACCATTGTCGACTGGCGCCAGCTGACCAAGCTGATGGGCACCTACACCGATGCGCTCCCCGCCTACATCAACCCGCGCACCGGCCGCGTCCACACCACCTATTCGCAGCACTCGGTCCTCACCGGCCGCCTCTCGTCCAACGATCCGAACCTGCAGAACATCCCGGTCCGCACCGCCGATGGCCGCAAGATCCGCACCGCCTTCGTCGCGCCCAAGGGCAAGATGCTGATCAGCGCCGACTATTCGCAGATCGAGCTCCGCGTCCTCGCCCATATCGCCGATATCCAGGCGCTCAAGGATGCGTTCGAGGAAGGTCTCGACATTCACGCCATGACGGCGTCGGAAATGTTCGGCGTGCCGGTCGAAGGCATGCCGAGCGAAAACCGCCGCCGCGCCAAGGCCATCAACTTCGGTATCATCTACGGCATCTCGGCCTTCGGCCTCGCCAACCAGCTCGGCATCGAGCGCTCCGAAGCCGGCGAGTACATCAAGACCTACTTCGCCCGCTTCCCCGGCATCCAAGACTACATGGCCGAGCAGCGTCGCAAGGTGAAAGCCGACGGCTACGTCGAAACCATCTTTGGCCGAAAGGTCAACTTCCCCAACGCCAACTCCTCCCACCCCGCCGAACGCAGCTTCGTCGAACGCGCCAGCATCAACGCCCCCATCCAGGGCAGCGCCGCCGACATCATCCGGAGGGCGATGATCAGGATGGAAGGCGTGCTGGAGAAGGCAAAGCTCAACGCGAAGATGCTGCTCCAGGTCCACGACGAACTGATCTTCGAAGTGGACGAAGGCGCGGAAGCGGACATCATCCCGGTGATCGTGAAGACGATGGAGTCGGCGTCAGAACCTGCGGTGAAGTTGTCCGTCCCGATCAAGGTGGATGCGCATGCGGCCAGGGATTGGGACGGGGCGCATTGACGTTAGGGTGTTTGATCCCGGGCTTTGATGGTGCAGTCTTTTCGCAGGAGTGGAAGGAGGCACTATGGGCCAGGTTCACCATGGGAGCGCCACAACGACAGCGGCGGTCCGTCGAGCGATACAGCATAGTCAAGAGAGCCTGAGGGCGCTGGCGAAGCGCTATGGCATCAACCAGAAGACGGTCGCCAAGTGGAAAAAGCGAACCTCGGTCGCTGATCTGCCGACCGGCCCGAGGGAGCCGATATCGACGGTTCTGTCGATCGAGGAAGAGGCCATCATCGTCGCCTTCCGCCGGCATACGCTGCTGCCGCTAGACGACTGCCTCTATGCCTTACAGGCGACGATCCCACACCTGACGCGCTCATCCCTGCATCGCTGCCTGCAACGTCACGGCATCAGCAGGCTGCCGGAGGTGGAGGGTGACAAGGAGCCGAAGAGGCGTTTCAAGTCCTACCCGATCGGCTTTTTCCATATCGATATCGCCGAGGTGCAGACCGCCGAGGGCAAGCTGTATCTCTATGTCGCCATTGATCGCACGAGCAAATTCGCCTTCGTCCAGGTCGTCACGAAGACCGGCCGGACCTCGGCCTCGGCCTTTCTGGTCGCCCTGATCGAGGCGGTGCCGTACCGGATCCACACCGTTCTCACCGACAACGGCATCCAGTTCACCTTCCCGCCCCGTTATGCCGACGGCCCGACGGCCCGCTACATCACCCACATGTTCGACATGCGCTGCCGCGAGAACGGCATTGAGCACCGCTTGACCAAGGTGAAGCATCCCTGGACCAACGGGCAGGTCGAACGCATGAACCGCACGATCAAGGAGGCGACGGTGAAACGCTTCCACTACGACGATCACCGCCAATTCGAGGCGCATCTCGCCGACTTCGTTGCCGCCTACAACTTCGGCCGGCGCCTCAAGACCCTCAGAGGCCTCACACCATACGAGTTCATCTGCAAATGCTGGACATCAGAGCCCGAAAGATTCACCATCGATCCAATCCACCAAATGCCGGGACTGAACACCTAGATGCCTTCCCCAATGGCGGATGTCAGGAAGGCCGTCTACTAACCTTAAAGCGCGAAGCACCGACCTAGCGGCGTCGTCGCCGAAGATAGGCTCAAAAATCTGGTCGAATGCAGAGTCCTCCAGCGACGATAGCCACGAGTGAGCGAGAAACCTGGGCCTCCTCACATCGTCAAGTTCGTGCGCGGTCATCAGTACTTTCCTGAACAGGCTTAGGTAATGCTTTCGGTCTAGTAAGGACGATAAAACACAGGCCCACAATGAATTTGGTAGGTACGTCGAATACCAAGAGCTATGGGCGATCCCATTTATTTTGCTGAATGGAGAATCAATGCGACCGCGTTGGATTTTCAATGCATCAAGAGGTGAGTAATTTCGATCGGTGAATTGCTTCTGCTTTATGCCCCGCTTCGCTCCACCCTGACGTTTTGCCATTTCGCTCGAATCTCCGCCACCTGCCCGATGGACATTGCGCGCACCCTCACCGACGCCAAAACAGTATCGCTGCTAACATCCGGGTGCCACGCTGATCTGGTTCGAGAGCACTCTGACATCAACGATGCGATCTGGTGTGAGAAGAAGATCAAGAAATGGAAGCGCGCCTGGAAGCTCGAACTTTTTCGCGACAGCAACCCCGACTGGCATGATCTCTACCCCGGCCTGGTCGCCGCCGGCCCAGCTGTCCGCTAGCGTTGCACACCGCCACCTCGCCACAGGCCACTACCGGCGCGACACCCTCAATGCTGTCATCCCTGGGAAAGCAGGGACCCAACTCGAAATCCGCGCAGGTGATGAAGTGGGTCCCCGCTTTCGCAGGGATGACACCTCGGGGTACCGACAGCGTCGGTGATCCAGGTCTGCCC
>JAEYYP010000203.1 GCA_023428425.1 Pseudomonadota bacterium | reverse complement strand
TCGACCTGCAGCAACAGTTCCTCGTCGGCAGTTCTCTGGAAGCGAAATTCAGGCATCGGTCATTCCGGCAGCGGCAGACCTACTGCCTGCATTCCCTGCCCAGTTCAAGAACGCCGGAGGGGCTAGGTTTGCACCACCTTTTTGCGTGCCCACGACCCAGCACGCGTCGGCACAAGATCGGAGCAGCCAATCCCAACGAGGCCGCGACCTTCCGACTTGGCTTTGCACCGACCACCCGTCAAAATGCCCGTCATGAAAGCCGCCATCTTCCTCGAACCTGGACGCATTGAACTGGCCGACAAACCGATCCCGGCCGTGGGACCCAACGATGCCCTGCTGCGCATCACCACGACGACGATCTGCGGCACCGATGTACACATCCTCAAGGGCGAGTACCCGGTGGCCCGGGGCCTGACGGTGGGACATGAGCCCGTGGGCGTCATTGAGAAACTCGGCAGCGCCGTCGAGGGCTACCGCGAGGGCCAGCGCGTCATCGCCGGCGCGATCTGTCCCAACTTCAACTCCTATGCCGCCCAGGATGGCGCGCCCTCCCAGGACGGCAGTTACCTGATCGGCCGCGGCGCCTGTGGCGTGCATGGCTTCAAGGCCACCGCCGGCTGGCGCTTCGGCAACCTGATCGACGGCACCCAGGCGGAGTACGTGCTGGTGCCCGACGCCCAGGCCAACCTTGCGCCCATCCCCGACGGCCTGACCGATGAACAGGTGCTCATGTGCCCCGACATCATGTCGACCGGCTTCAAGGGGGCGGAGAATGCCAACATCCAGATTGGCGACACCGTCGTGGTCTTTGCCCAGGGCCCCATCGGCCTGTGCGCGACCGCCGGCGCGCGGCTGCTCGGTGCCACCACGATCATCAGCATCGACGGCAACGACCATCGCCTCGGCATCGCTAGGCAGATGGGCGCGGACATCGCCCTCAATTACAAGACCTGCGACGTGGTCGATGAAGTCATGAAGCTCACTGGCGGTCGCGGTGCCGATTCGGCGATTGAGGCGCTCGGCACCCAGGCCACCTTTGAGTCCGCCCTGCGCGTGCTCAAGCCGGGCGGCACGCTGTCGAGCCTCGGCGTGTACTCGGAGGATTTGAAAATCCCGTTGAGCGCCTTCGCCGCCGGGCTCGGCGACCACCGCATCAACACCGCCCTCTGTCCCGGCGGCAAGGAGCGCATGCGCCGGCTGATGAACGTCATCGCCGCCCAGCGGCTCGACCTTGGCCCGCTGGTGACGCATCACTATGCGCTCGATGACATCGTCGCCGCCTACGACCTGTTCGCCCATCAGCGCGACGGCGTGCTCAAGATCGCCATCCAGCCGTGAACCCTTCACCACGGACATCCCCGCCAGTGGAGCCGCTAGCGGCCTCGCTGTGGGTGCCTCGCATCACGGTGCCATCACCGCATACCGGTAGTTGAACCGCGCATTCGGCGCGACATCGCCCTGATCGAGGAAGTCGATGGCCTCCGCGTTGTCGGGGAGGTTGTCGGTCCACTTGAAATCGAAGCGCAGCGGCTTGTCGGGGGTGAAGCCGAGCGCCGCGCGTTCGGCGGCGAGATGGAGTTCCCGAGTGCCGACCTGCAGCCTGGACGTGCCGACCGACTGCCAGGCCTGACCGTCCCAACGCTCCACGCTGGCTTGATCCGGGGCACGCCGGGTGGCGTTGAGGCGGAAATCGTGGCCGTGGCGACCTGTGGCGCCGTTCTGATCGGCATCGATCCGCAGGACCATCCAATCCGCATCCGTGGCGGGCGTCAGCGGCTCGCGGGTGGTGATGTGGAAGTACAGATGCGTGGCATCGTGGGCGACCCGCGCGCGGTCGAGGTCGTTGCGACCGGTTCGGTTGGTGTAGCGACCCGCCCCCGCCACGCCATCGTGATCGCGGTGGATGGTGTCGTGCAGGTCATCGAGATAAACAGGCTTCACGTCCGCCCACTGCGCGAAGTCGCCCGGGATGGTCAGGGTTTTCGCGGCAGAGGCGGCGGGCACGGGCCGCGCGCCCTTGTAGCGGCGGATGTTGGCGACCATCTGCCAGTAGGTGTTGTCGCCATAGCCACCGCGCATCGGCTCGATGTCGCGGTTGAATTCCGGGTCATAGAGATCCACAAAGAAGGTCTCGCCCGGTGGCAGCACGCGCCCCAGGAAGGTCATGGTGCCGTCGGAAAGGAAGCGTTGGGCCACCCATTCATTCCAGCCGGTGACGAAGATGAACTCGGGGTTGTGCGGCAGCGCGTGCCGCCACTGTTCGTCAAAGTAGAGCCCCTCGCCCGGACGGCATTCGGCCGGCGCAGGCTGTCGGCTACCGTGGAAGCTGCGGCCGACATGGCTGGTGCTGTGTTGACTGACTCCCACCGGCACACACTCGGCCTTGTCGGGGGCCTCATGCCAGCCCGGCGTCTGCGGCGCGAAGTCGAGCCAGGGCCACTTGTCCCTGCCGTCGCCAAACCAGGCATGGCCGCGCGACCAGGCCCAGGAAGTGCGGAGCGTGAAGAAGGCCTTCACCTCTTCGCTCAGACCCTCGGTCGGCGTCAGCAGCAGCGGCCTACCCTTCCAGTGAAACCACAGGTCGCGATGGTTGCCCGGCTGATAAAACGTCGTCCAAAGATGCCGCACCACGGCCTGATGCTGAGCATAGGCGAAGAGGGCGATCTTTGGCACGCGCCGGCCCTCTGCCTGCATCTGTGTCAGCACCGTGCAGAGGGCCTCGCGCTCGGCATCGTAGGTCAGCGCATTGGTGGCATCCAGCATGAGCACATCGACACCGGCGTCGACGAGCATCTGCACGTGCTTGCGGATCACCCACGGGTCATCCGGGCGGTAGTAGCCAAAGCGGGGCTCGCTCCAGTAGTGCGGGGCCTGCACGGGACCCCACTGGGGCGCAGTCGGATTCGCCTTCAGGATCTTCGCGATGTCGTGAACCTGCGGATTCCCAAACGCGGCATGCCAGTTGAAATAGAAAATGCCCACCGTGCGATTCGCCTTCGGTGCACCGACCTCCGCGCTCATTGGCAGCACGCGGCCGAGCGCGTCCGTGGCGACCCAGGTGTCGGGCATCGTGTCGCGGGGCTCGTTGGCACCAAGCGGCGTCAACAGCACGCCCGTGAGGAGGAACAGAAGTGGCTTCATCGTCATGCGTCCGGCACGAAACGTCAGCAGAAGCCGGCTTACACCGATCCAGTCCCCACAGGCAACTGCCTCAAACGCACGTCGCTGCCGCTGGCCGGAAGTCACTTCATCAGCCGTTCCATCAGCTCGTCCAAACCCGCGACGATCTTCGTCGAGGCGTCGACCTCGAGACAACTCGAGCGCGCGCGCCAGGTTTCGTAACCGCCAAGCGCGTGATGCTCCGGCGTTGGCAGGTAACCGTGGTAGGCGTTGGCGAGCGAGACGGTGAAGGTGGGGGCGTGGCGCTTCTTCAGGTCGAGGCCGATCTCGACAAAGACTTCCGCGGGAATGGCCGAGACGCGCAGATCGCCAATCCGGAACACCTGCAGCGGCGCCGACACCGTCTTCGGGAAATCGGCGAGCAGCACCGTCTCGCGGGCATAGACCTGTTCCATCGTCTCCATGCGCGGGAAGAGTTTGGATTGCTGCATGACGACGCGCGCGGCTGCCACCTCGGCCGGGGTCGGCAGGCGCAGGCCAAGGTCCACCTCCTTCTGCGCGGCAGCCAGTGGCACGTTGCTCCGGTGTTCCACCTGCTTGACCGCTGCAGCCACGGCCTGGGCGACCTCCTCGGCGACGATTTTGATCCGGCCGTAGAGCGGCTGTTTTTCCTGGCCGCCGCGGAAGTCGATGTTGTTGATGTCGCCGCTGGTGCCATTCGACATCAGGCCGACGAAGGGCGGTTCCGCGTCGCCGGCGCCGAGCAATTCGCCGATGCGTTCCGAGAACATGCCGAAGTAGTCAGCCGAGATGTGGCCCGGGCCGACACCACCGACGTAGTGCAGCGAGTAGTTGGCAAGCAGGGCGAGCGGTTTGCCATCCGCCGACTGGACACTGATGAAGGCGACCTCGGGATCGGTGGGACCGGCGGGTTCGACCAGGTTCGGATTCTTGACGCCGGGGTTCGTCTTCACCTGATCGGTCGTGACGCCGAGCGGGGTCGGCGCGATGGTG
>JAEYYP010000325.1 GCA_023428425.1 Pseudomonadota bacterium | reverse complement strand
CGGCAACATCATGCTGTTCTCGGTGTCGGTCTGGTCGGGCGCCAACGAGGCGACCCGCGACCTCTTCCACTGGATTTCCGCGATCATCGCGCTGCCTGCGATTGCCTATGCCGGACGACCGTTCTTCCGATCGGCGTGGCGGGCGGTGCGGGTCGGCCGCACCAACATGGATGTGCCGATCACCATCGGCGTCTTCCTCGCCACGGCGCTCAGCCTTTACGAAACGATCAACTCGGGCCGCCACGCCTATTTCGACGCCTCGGCGACGCTGCTCTTCTTCCTTCTCGCCGGCCGTACCCTCGAATACCTGATGCGCGAACGGGCCCGCAGCGCCATCACCAACCTTGCCCGCATCGCCCCGCGCGGGGCGACCCGCGTCCATGACGACGGGCGCCGGGAATACCTGCCGCTCAAGGAGATCGAGCCGGGCATGGTGCTCGAGCTGAGGGTCGGCGACCGGGTGCCGGTCGACAGCGCAGTGGTCGGCGAAGGCGCGAGCTTCGATACATCGATCATCGACGGCGAATCGGTGCCGCGCACCTTTGCGCCCGGTGAAGAGGTCATGGCCGGCGCCAGCAATCTCGGCGGCGTCGTGCAGGTGCTCGCCCTCAAGCGCAGCGAGGACTCGCTGCTGTCGCGCATGGTGGCGTTGATGGAAGCGGCCGAGGGTGCCAAGACCAGGCGTCGTCGTATCGCTGATCGCGCGGCCTCGGTTTATGCCCCGATCGTCCACACCATCGCCATCCTGACCTTCCTCGGCTGGGGCGTCTGCACCGGCGACTGGCACAACGCGCTGATGAACGCGGTCGCCGTGCTCATCATCACCTGCCCCTGCGCGCTGGCGCTTGCCGTGCCCATCGTGCACGTCGTCGCCGCCGGCAAGCTGTTCGAGGGTGGCGTGCTGATGAAGGACGGCGCGGCGCTCGAACGGGCCGCCGAGGCCGATAGCGTCGCCTTCGACAAGACCGGCACCCTCACCGTCGGTCGGCCGCGCCTCTTCGACTATCATATCGAGGGCGGCGAGGCCGAAGCCGTTGCGGTCGCGCTCGCCCGGGCCAGTACGCACCCCTTGTCGCAGGCGCTGGTCCGCGCGCTCCACCCCGGCGACGTCGCGCTCGCCAACCTGCGCGAGCAGCCCGGCCACGGCGTCGAAGGCACGCTCGACGGCGCGCGCTGGCGCCTGGGCAGCCGCGCCTGGTGCGGGCTCGGCGAAGGCGACGGCGATGCAACCGCCGTCTGGCTCAGCTGCGACGGCGTCGCCCGCGCCACCTTCCGCTTCGAGGACGAAGTCCGGGCCGATGCCCGCGAGGCGGTACGGCAGGTGACGCGACTCGGCCTGCCCGTCCGCCTGCTCTCGGGCGATGCGCCGCAGCCGGTGGCCAGTGTCGCCTCGAAGGTCGGCATCACCCTCGCCCGCGCCCGGCTGCTGCCGGAGGACAAGGTGGCGGAGGTCGAGCAGGGCCACACGATGATGGTCGGGGATGGCATCAACGATGCGCCGGCGCTGCGCGCCGCCCACGTCTCGATGGCGCCGTCGACGGCCGCCGATATCGGCCGCAGCGCGGCGGACTTCGTTTTCACCGGCGGTCAACTGGGGGCGGTCCCGCTGGTGATCGGCACGGCGCGGCGTGCAGCCTCGATCGTCAACCAGAACCTGGCGCTGGCGATCGGCTACAATGCCGTCGCCGTGCCACTCGCCATCACCGGCCATGTCACGCCGCTCGTCGCTGCCATCGCCATGAGTTCGTCGTCGATCATCGTCGTCGCCAATGCCCTGCGCCTGCGCATTGGCAGAACTTCATGGCCTACGCGCGCACAAACACTGCAGGAGGCGCATGCATGAGCGGTCTTTCCATCCTGATTCCGGTGGCCATAGGGCTCGGCCTCATCGCGCTCGCCACCTTCATGTGGACGCTGCGTTCGGGCCAGTACGAGGACCTCGAAGGCGCCAGCCAGCGTATCCTCGACGAGGATTCCGATCGGCCGGCATTTGACGCGCATCAAGGCCAACCTCGCCGATGACCGCTACGCATGAGGCAGTTACAGGAGCCGCCTCATGCTCGACGACCTCGTCCGCCGCTACTCCAAGCCCGTGCCGCGCTACACCAGCTACCCCACGGCACCGCACTTCCATGCCGGCATCGACCGTGTCACCTACGCCGAGTGGCTCCGCTCCATCCCGCGCGATACCGACCTAAGCCTCTATATCCACATTCCTTTTTGCGACCGGCTGTGCTGGTTCTGCGGCTGCCACACCAAGCAGGTGCTGCGCTACGACCCCATTGCTGCCTATGTCCCGGTCGTGATGCGCGAGATCGAAACCGCCGCGCGCCTGCTTGACGGCCAGGGCCGGGTCACGGCGCTGCACTTGGGTGGCGGTTCTCCCTCGATGTTGCGGGGCAGCGACCTCATGGGCCTCGCGAACCTGGTTCGCAGCCGTTTCACCATGTCCGACCACTTTGAGTTCTCTGTCGAAATCGACCCCAACGACATGGTCGACGAGCGCTACGACGACCTCGCCGCAGCGGGCGTCACACGCGCCTCGATCGGGGTGCAGGACTTCGACCCCACGGTGCAGCAGGCCATCAATCGGCTGCAGAGTTTCGAGCAGACCGCGGCGGTGGTCGAGGGCATGCGTGCGCGCGGCGTCGGCTCCGTCAACCTCGACGTGCTCTACGGCCTGCCGCACCAGACATTGGAGAGGCTCGAACGCACCGTGGCGCAGACCCTGTCGCTGCGCCCCGACCGCCTTGCCCTGTTCGGCTATGCCCACGTTCCGTGGATGAAGACGCACCAGCGCATGATCCCGGAGGCGGCACTGCCCGGCGTGGTGGAGCGCTTCGCCCAGTCCGCCATGGCGGCGAAACATATCCGGGAGGCCGGTTACGAAGCGATCGGCATCGACCACTTCGCCCTGCCCTCCGATACGCTCGCCCAGTCGGCGCGCGGCCACCAGCTGCGCCGGAACTTCCAGGGCTATACGACGGATGCCGCGCCGGCCCTCATCGGCTTTGGCGCCTCGTCGATCGGTTCTCTGCCGCAGGGCTATGTGCAGAACCAGGTGGCGACCGGCGAGTATATCCGCCAGGTCAACGAGCACGGCCTCGCGGCGGCGCGCGGCGTGGCCCTGACGGCCGAAGACCGGATGCGCCGATGGGTCATCGAACGACTGATGTGCGACTTCGCGGTGCCACTGGAGGAGCTGATGCGACGGTTCGGCCCGCAGGCCGATTCCGTGGCCGCCGAAATGCTCGGCGTCGCCATCGAGGATCACGATGGACTGGTGGGTTTCGATGGCGAGTACTTTGCCATGACCGAGAAAGGGCGGCCATTCGTCCGCTCGATCGCTGCCGCCTTCGACACCTATCTGGGCGCAGGAAAGGCCCGGCACTCGCTGGCTGTGTAGCGTCTGCGGGCCACCCTAAGTAAACCCCCTAAGACTCGGACCCGAATTTCGAAAAGGCGGCGACGCAGGCAACCTCTCCTCACTTGCGAAGAGGTTCATTGATGCACATTCAGTCGACATTCCGCGCTACCGCGCCCGTCACCACCCCGTGCGCAGGGGCCCCTGACCTGCTGGCCGCCATGCAGCCCGCCGCCGTCACGTTCTATCCCGAAGGCGCGGTCATCTACGCGCAGGGCGACAAGGCCGGCCCGCTCTACTTCGTCGAGTTCGGCACTGTCCGGATCTGTCGCATGTCGGCCGACGGTCGACGCCAGATCACATCCTTCCACCTGCCCGGTGAAGTGTTCGGCTTCGAGGCCACCGGCGAACATGACTTCTATGCCGAGAGCGTGGACGGCGCAGGAGTTCGAGTGCTGCGCACGACCAGCGGCACGCAGCCTACCGGCAGCCTGCTGCTCCTCGCCGTCCGCAGCCTGTCGCGCACCCAGAACCACCTCATGGTCCTGGGGCGCCGCAATGCCAACGAGCGCATGGCCGCCCTGCTGCTCGACCTAAACGAGCGCCAGGGGGGTGGGGCCCTGGTTCACCTGCCGATGCAGCGCAACGACATCGCCGACTATCTCGGGATCACCTTCGAGACCGTTTCGCGCATCCTGCGCTGCCTGAAGGACCAGCACATCGTCCGGCTGCATGCGGTCAACGAGATCGAGATTCTCGATCACGACGCACTTGCGGACATGTGTGCGTGACGATCGGGCTTGATGTGCGTCAAGGCATGCGCAACGAAGCAGGCAAGGATGGTCGAATGCCGCTCGACCCTTCCCCGCTTCCCGAAGAGATCGACCAGGTCCTTGTCGTCGCGCCGACCGATGCGTTGCGGGCCTCGTTGCGTTTCCTGCTTGAAGAGGAAAGCTACCGGGTGACGACTGCTTCCTCGATCGAGGAAGCCGGGCTGCTCCCCCAAGGTTGCGCCTGCACTGTTCTTGATCACCACGCGCTTCGTGGAAAGTCGGCGGCGTCGATCGAGGATTTCATCCAGGGCCACTGGCCGGTGGTGCTGCTTGCCAACGGCCTGCCCGGCGCCGAGTTGCCGACCAGTTTCCGCGTCGTCACCAAGCCGCTACTCGGAGCGGCGCTGTCGCACGCGGTGGGCGAGGCCGTGGCGCTACGACACTGAAGGTCGCCCGGCGGAACAAATTCACGTGCCGGACTTTCTCGCTCAACCGTGTAAGGGCGGCAGGGCACACTTCTGATACCAAGAGCAAACTGGTCAGAGCGCGTAGATTAGCCTAGAAGGGACACCTTCCAGGCGATGCGGCGCAGAAGTTGAACAACGAACCTGATTTTTTTGAAGCTGCCGGCCTCGGCATGCAAACCTCGGATGTCCGACAGGCTAACCTGCGGGCTATCCTCACACTTGTCTCCCTTAACCCTGGCTCGTCTGCCGCCGATCTCAGTCGCAGTTCCAAGCTCGCGCCACAGACGGTCTCGCTGCTGGTCGAGGATCTCGAGCGAGGCGGCTTGCTGCGGCAGGGCGAGCCGTTGCGCGGCCGGCGCGGCCAACCGGCGCGACCATATTTCATCAATCCCTCAGGTGCCTACACTATCGGCGTGGAGATCGGCTGGCAGCACATCGAGGCAGTGATGGTCAACATCGGCGGGGACGTGCTGGCACAATACCGGCGCGACTATCCCTTCCCCGATTCCCGCACCATCTTCGCCGAACTCGGCTCGATCACGCGGCAGTTCATCGCACGGCTGCCCGAATCCGAGCGGCCCAAGCTGATCGCGTTGGGCATCGCGGCACCGACCGGGATCGGGCGCAATATTGGTCTCCTGGACGCTGACCCCGAACTCGGGCGCCGCTGGCAAACCATCGACATCGTGGCCGAAGCCGAAAAGGCGACCGGCTTGCGCGCCTGCCTCTACAACGACGGCACTGCGGCGTGCTGGGCGGAACTCACGGCCCATCCCAAGCCCCGGCCCTCCAGCTTCGCCTATCTCCTGGTCAGCACCTTCATCGGCGCCGGTATCGTCGCGGAGAGTACGCTGTGGCAGGGCCCCACCGGGAACTCCGCCAATATCGGCTCGATGCTGGTGACCGACCGACATGGCGATCAGAACTTCGTCCACCTGCTCGCTTCGGTCTATGCGCTGCAGCAGCGCCTTGCCGGCGCCGGTATCGAAGTCCCGCCCACCACTCCGCTGTTCTGGCCATGGAGCGAGTGGGAACCCCATGTCGAGGAATGGATCGCCGATGCTGGCTGGGCCCTTGCCAAGGCGGTGCTGAACACGTCCGCGGTCCTCGAATTCCGTACCGCCATTATCGACGGCGTGATGCCACCGGAGATCGTCGAGCGACTGCTGACATCGGTGCGGGAGAATATGTCGCGATTGCCCAGCCTTACCTTCGATGCCCCGCAGATCGTCAAGGGACACCTCGGCGGAGCAGCGCCGTCGACGGGCGCTGCGTATCTGCCTATCTACAAGCGTTTCTTCTCCCGCGACCTCAGTCACATGGCCGAATAGCCTCTGGCAAACTAATTACATTCTTACACAGAAATTAAGTTGATGTTCGCATCCGACGCGTAGCTTCCCGGCCAGCGGAAGGAGTTCGCGATGCGACTGATGGTTGTCGAAGACAACAGGACCAACCTGCTGGTGCTCAAGGGCATCCTGCAGAAGTTCGAAGGCTGCGATATCGAGGCATTCCTGAGCCCCATCGAGGCCTTGGCTCGCGCCGAGGCGGTGCCGTTCGACCTGATCCTCGTCGACTACATGATGCCCGAACTCGACGGTCGGGAGTTCATCGTCCGGCTCCGCCAGCGCGACCAATATCGCCACGTTCCGATGGTGATGATAACCGCCGATGGCAACCGCCAGACGCGCATCGACAGCATCAGCGCAGGCGCTACCGACTTCCTCAACAAGCCGGTCGATCCGGTCGAACTGAAGGCCCGCATCGGCAACCTGCTGCTGATGCGTCGCCAGCAGATCGATCTCAGCCATCGCAACGAGTGGCTGGCCGATGAGGTCGAGCGTGCCACCCGCCACCTAGCCGAGCGCGAGGAGGAGGTGATCTGGCGACTGTCCCGGGCTCTCGAATATCGTGACACCGATACGGGCGATCACACCTTCCGGGTGGCAACGGTGGCGCGGCTGATCGCCGACGAACTGCAACTCGACCGGGTCACGGCGAAGACCATCTACCTCGCCACCCCGCTGCACGATGTCGGCAAGGTCGCGATACCGGACTCCATCCTGGGCAAGCCGGGACCTCTGTCTCCCGAAGAGACCATCGTGATGCGCGCGCACGTGCCCATCGGCGAGGCGATCCTCGCGGATGGGGCCAGCGACCTCGTGCGGATGGCAGCGAGTATTGCGGCCACCCACCACGAGCGTTGGGACGGCGCCGGCTACCCCAACAAGCTGGCGGGCGCCGAAATTCCGATCGAGGGCCGCATTGCAGCGGTCGCGGACGTGTTCGACGCGCTGTGCAGCCCGCGTCCCTACAAGCCGGCCTGGCCGTTGGACGATGCGCGCCGCGCGATCGAAGACGGGGCCGGCACTCAGTTCGACCCTGCATGCGTCGCGGCATTCGAGCGCCGCTGGCCCGAAATCGAACGCCTCTATCAAACTCGCGGCCCTCTCGCAGCGCCGCATCTGCTTCCCCTTTCAGCCTGAGGAACAATCATGCGCTCTCTACTCGCCGGGCTTGCCGTTGCCCTGCTCGCCTGCACCCCCGCCTTCGCGGAGTCCCTCGCAAAGCCTGCCGGCAAGGTGATCCTCGAGGTCACTGGCAAGATCGCCAATACCAATGATGGCGACAAAGCCGCATTCGATATGGAGATGCTGAACAACCTCGGCGGGCGCACCACTGTGACGCACACGCCGTGGTACGACAGTGCCCACAGCTTCCAGGGCCCCCTCGGATGGGCCCTCCTGAACGCGGTCGGAGCGACCGGCAGCAGGCTCAAGGTCACGGCACTCAACGACTACGTCACGGAAATCCCGGTCTCCGACGTCCTCGACCACCCCGTGATCCTCGCGACTTCGCTCGATGGCGCGCCGATGTCGGTGCGCGACAAGGGACCGATCTTCGTCATCTACCCCTTCGACGAACAACCCGCGCTCAACAACGAAACCTACTATGGCCGTTCCGCCTGGCAGGTGAAGTCCATCGAGGTCTACTGACCGTGCCTCGCGCCGCCGGTCCGAGCCGCCCGCGCACACCGATCGTGCTCACGATCGGGCGCGTGCTGCTGGTGGCCGCCGGCGCGGCCCTGCTGTTCAACCTGGTGCAGCTGTTCGGGGTCCTGAATGAACGCGGACGCGCGCAGCAGGCCGCCGCACGCGAGGATACGGTCTGGGCCGCATACCAGCTCGAGCGCGAGGCCACCAAGCTGCGCGACATCCTCGAGGAGACGCCGACTGACGTCGACGCCTGGATGCAGGAGGCTGCGCAGCGCTACGACATCCTCTACAGCCGCACCAGCATGCTGACCGAAGGGCAGTTGGCGGCGCGGTTCGGCCAGACGAAGGAACTGGCGGAGCGGGTTTCGACGGTGCGGGACGACATCATCGCGCTGACGCCGAGCTTCGATGCGATGGCGGCGGGCATTGTTCCCACGCCAGCGGAACTCGCCAAGCTCGACAAGAACGTCCACGAACTGGCCGACCAGGCCGGGCTGCTGCTGATTGCGACCAATGCGCGCCACAGCGAGGTCAAGGTGGCGGAGCGCGCCGAGGTGCAGGGCTACTACCAGCAGATGGCCTGGAACGCAGCGGCGCTCACCTCGGTGTTCGGGATGCTGATCATCCTGTCGATCCTGCAACTGCGGCAGATCCGGCGGCTCAACCAGCAATTCCAGAAGGCGGCGCTCGATGCCGAGGCGGGCAGCCGCGCCAAGTCGGCCTTCCTCGCCACCATGAGCCACGAAATCCGCACGCCGCTCAACGGCATCCTCGGTATGGCGGATCTCCTCGCCGACGATCGCCTCGATGCCGGCCAGAGGCAGAAGGTGGGTGTCATCCGGAGTGCCGGAGACCTGCTCCTCGACGTCATCAACGATATCCTCGATTTCTCCAAGCTGGAATCGGGCGCGGTCGAGTTCAACGTGTCGAGCTTCCGGCTGGACGAACTGGTCGACATGGTATCGGAGATGATGCGGCCGCGGGCCCAGGCCAAGGGCCTGCTGTTTGAGGTCAGTTGCCCGAGCGTCAACGTCACCACGGATCCGGCGCGACTGCGGCAGATACTGGTCAACCTCGTCGGGAACGCCATCAAGTTCACCGAGGCCGGCAAGATCCAGCTCTCGACGACGATCGGCGAGGCGCCAGGAGGCGCTTCCTGCCTGCAGATCTGCGTGACCGACACCGGCATCGGCATGTCGGAGGAGACGATCGGCAAGCTGTTCCGCGAGTTCGAACAGGGAGACCCGTCGATCAACCGCCGCTTTGGCGGCACGGGCCTCGGCCTCGCGATCTGCAAGCGCCTGATCGATACGATGGGCGGCATCATCGAGGTCAGCAGCCGGCCGGGCGAAGGCAGTACGTTCAAGCTCAAGCTGCCCTGCCAGGTCACCGTCGCGGATGTTGTTGCAAGGGTAGAGCAGCAGCCGCAGGTCCGGCGTTCAGGTCGGGTGCTGGTGGTCGAGGACAATGCCGTGAACCGGCAGGTCGCCCAGGGGCTGTTGCAGAAGCTCGGGATGGACGTGACCCTAGTCGAGAACGGCGCGGAAGCCATCGGCATGGTGCACGCGCAGGATTTCGACCTGATCTTCATGGACATGCAGATGCCCGTGATGGATGGGCTCAGCGCCACTCGGGCATTGCGCGCCGAGGGCTGCCAGATCCCGATCGCCGGGCTCACCGCGAATGCGTTCGCCTCGGACCGTGCCGATTGCCTCGCGGCAGGTATGGACCACTTCGTCAGCAAGCCGGTGACCCGCGCCAAGCTGGAAGAAGCCATCGCTCGCCTGCTGCCCGTTGCAGCGCAGCCGGAAGAAGCGCCTCGACCGGCCGAAAACGTGGACCGTGCGCAGCAGCAGGCGCTGATCGATGAACTCGGGCAAGAAATGTACCAGGAGCTCGTTCAGCAGTTCCATGCCGACGCAGCAGAACTGATGGCAGAGGCGGCGGCGACCATCGGCACCGAGGCCGAAATCCGTGCCCTCCACTCGTTGAAGGGCATGGCCCGCACTCTGGGATTCACTGCCGTGGGAGACCTCGCCGCCGCCGCCGAGGAAGCGGCACGGAAGGGGCGGCAACCGGATCTCGCCAATCTCGCTGCGGCCATCGGGCAGCAGGCCGGCCTGGCGTCGGCCGCCTAGCGTAGCGCCAGGCGGACGCGGGTTACCTCGCTGAGGTCGGGCTCGGCCTCCGGGACGAAGCCCATCCGCGCGGCAAGGTCCAGCATCACCCGGTTCTCGCGGAGGATCAGGCCTTCGAGCCTGCCGATACCGTGGGCCCGTGCATAGTCGAGCAGGCGCTCCATGAGCAACGATCCCAACCCCCTGCCCTGCAGGTCGCTGCGGATGAGCAGGCCGAACTCCGCCCGCTCGCGGTCGGGGTCCGAGGCGTAGCGGCAGATGCCGGCAAGGTCGCCGCCTGCCGCCTCGAGCGCCACGAACGCGATATCGCGGTCGTAGTCGAGCTGGCTGAGCCGCACCATCGCCTGTTGCGACAATACGGTCGGCACGAGGAACCGCAGGCGCATGTCCTGTGCCGTCACCCGCTCGAGGAAGCGCGGGTAGAGCGCCGCATCGGCCGGCCGGATCGGGCGCGTGTCATAGGCCTCACCGCCGGCCTCGACACGCTGCTCCCATCCGGACGGGTAGGGTCGCACGCAGAGGCGCCGGTTGGGAGCTGCCTCGCCGAGCCGTTCGGGCGCGATCTCGATGCGCGCGTCGAGCGCCATGGCGCCCGTCTCGTTCACCAGCAGCGGGTTGATGTCGACGGCGACGATGCCCGGATGCTCGATGGCGAGCTGCGAGAGCGAGAGCATCGCCGACACGATGGAATCGCGATCGGCGGCGGGCCGGTCACGATACCCCGCCAGCAGACGGGAGATACGCGTGGCGTCGATCATGTCGCCGGCCAGCACCTCGTCGAGCGGCAGGATGCCGGTTGCGGTATCGCGCACCACTTCGACAGAGGTGCCGCCGGACCCCACGACCATCACCGGTCCGAAGCCCGGATCGGTGGTGAGGCCCACCAGCAGTTCGTGCGCATGGCGGAACCGGACCATCGGCTGCACCGTGAAGCCGTCGAGGCCGGTCAATCCGGCCGCTGCAAGTCTCTTGCGAATGGCTGCGGCTGCCTCGGCCGCGGCACTGGCACTGCGAAGGTCGAGCACCACCCCGCCGACATCGGACTTGTGGCTGAGCTTGGTCGAGTAGAGCTTCACCACCACCGCCTCGTGGGCAGCGAGCAGTTCGGACGCGATGCGCTCCACTTCTGCCTCGGTGCGGGCGATGCGGGTATCGGGCGTCGGTATGCCGTAGGCAGCCAGCACCGACTTCGCCTCGGGCTCGGTCAGCAGGGTCCGGCCGTCCTTCGCGGCTGCATGGAGGATAGTGCGCACGCGGTCCGCGTCACCGGCGACCTGCCCGGCACTTGGCGGGACACGTTCGAGCCGTGCCAGCAGTCGCGACCACCGTGTGAGGAACGATACCGCCTGCGCTGCCGCGGCCGGTGTATCGACTGCGACGATACCTGCTTCGCGCAACACCGCGCGCGCCGGTTCGGCGGTCTGCTTGCCCATCCAGCAGGCGACGACCGGCTTGCCTGACACTAAACCGTCGCTCGCCATCTCGCCAATGGCGTGAGCCGCGTCCAGCGGCGAGGACAGGGCGGTCGGGCAGTTCATCGCCAGCACCGCGTCGACGCCAGGGTCGGCGGCAACCGCCGCGATCGCAGCCACATAGCGCTGTGGCTCGGCATCGCCGATGATGTCGACCGGGTTGGCACGCGACCAGTTCGCGGGAAGCGCCTTGTCGAGCGTGGCGATGGTCTCCGGCGCGATCCTGGCCAGTGAGCCGTCGAGATCCAGTACGTCGTCGACTGCCATCACGCCGGCTCCGCCCCCATTGGTGACGATGCCGAGCCGCCCGGTGCGCAGTGGCCGGAAGCGCGTGGTGATCTCGGCGGCCGAGAACAGCTGCTCCAGCGTTGGCACCCGGATGACGCCGGCTCGACGCAGGGCCGCTTCGACAACGCTGTCCGATCCGGACAGCGCGCCGGTGTGCGTTGCCGCGGCCAGCGCCGCTTCGCTGTGGCGACCCGGCTTGACGGCAATCACCGGCTTCAGTCGCGCAGCAGCGCGGGCCGCCGACATGAACTTGCGCGGTTCGGGGATGGATTCGAGGTAGATGAGGATCGATGTGGTGGCGCGATCTGCCGCGAGCCAGTTGATGCAGTCGCCGACGTCCACATCGGCCATGTCTCCCAGCGAAATCAGCTGCGAGAAGCCGACTCCCTCGCCGGCCGCCCAGTCGACGATCGACGAAACCACGGCGCCCGACTGCGAAATGAGCCCGAGCCCGCCCGGCTGCGGCGCGAGGTGCGCGAAGCTGGCGTTCAGTTTGACAAGCGGCGACAGCGAACCGATCGTGTTGGGCCCGACAATCCGCATCAGGTGGGGTCGGGCGGCGTCGAGCATCGCCTGCTTCTGCACCGGATCGAGGCCAGCGGTGATGACGACCGCCGCCCGGCAGCCGGCCTCGGCCAGTTCGCGCGTGACACGGGGCACCGCACCGGGCGGGGTAATGATGATCGCGAGGTCCGGCGCCTCCGGTAGTCGATCGGCGGAGCGGTAGCAGACCCGGTCCCCGATGCGATCGTACTTGGGGTTGATCGGGTAGATGGCTCCCTCGAAGCCCGCCGAAACGATGTTGTCGAGCACGATGGCGCCGACCGAGCGTGGGCGTTGCGAAGCGCCCACCACGGCGATGGATTTCGGCCGGAAGCACTGGTCGAGGTTGCGAATGGTCATGAAGTTCTCCCGGTCTGGCCGGCTCTGCCGGCGAGGGGATTGCATGCACGGCGGCCCGCCCGGGCTCCTTGATCGGCATCAAACCGCGCGGGACGGCATCCGCTAAGGCTTGGTCATGGAGGAATCCAGCATGTCCGCTCCAATCATCGTTGAACTGCAGGCCAGACCCTTCGCCTATCTGAGCATGGAGTCGACCCTGCTCGCCATGCCCAATGCGGTGGCGCAAGGCTTCGAAAGGCTCTCCAGCCTGTTCGCCAAGGCGGACGCGCCGATTGTCGATGGCCCGATGGTGCACTACCTGGCCTTCGACACAAGGCTGGTCGACTTCGACCTCGGCTTCCCGGCACGCCCCGGCGATGTCGAGCGGCTGCGCGCCGCGGGGCTGTCGATCGGCGAGACTCCCGGCGGACCGAGCATGACGGCGCGGCATTTCGGCCCGTTCGACAGCCTGTCCGACACCTACATAGAAATGGACGAGGCGATGCGTCGGCTGGCGATCACCGGGGCCCGCGACATCTGGGAGAGCTATCCCAACAGGGGGGACGCGAATGCCGACGCGTTCTGCACCGAAGTGATATGGCCGCTGATCCCGGCGTGAAGCGGGGGTCGGTCCGCCCTACATCCAGGGGCGGACCGAGATCACCTGGAAAGTGTGCATGACGCCATCGTCCTCGCGGATCGACACGTACTCGCCCGGCGTGAATCGCTCGTCGCCGAGGCGGAAGCCGACCTCATCGTCGAAGGCCTGCCGGTCGTCATAGTCGAAATTCCACTCGCCGCCTTCGTCGCGGCACACCTTGCCGTCCCGCGGCGGTTCCCCCGGACGAAACCGCCTGACGGTGCAACTGCCGGCAACCTGCCCGAACCTGTCTTCGTCGATCCTGCCACCCTCGGTGAGCGGCAGGTGCAGCAGGTAGCCGTGCCGGGCATCGCCATGGGGGTGACCCGGCTCGCGCGCCAGGTCCATGATGATCTGCATGAGCCCGCTCATCTTCTGCTTCCCATTTCAGACCGACTGATCCGAGTCCGCTTGTGTGTCGCCTGAGGCAGGCTCGGCGGGCTCACGAGCGATCTCGAGCTTGAGCTTGCCGGCAATCCCCGCGATCGCCGCGATCACCGCAAGCCAGGGCGCGGCCACGACGACGACGCCACCCGCTACAGCGCCCGCCGTCAGTGGAACGGAGAGGTAGATGTCGCCCTTTTCCGAGCGAATCTGCAGCCGGCGCACGTTTCCCTCGGCGAGCAGTCGGTTGATCTCTTCCAGCAACTGATGGCCCGCCACCTCGATCTCCTCGGTGAAGGTGTCCCAGCCGCTCTTCCTGTCCTCGTCCATGATGACCTCCATTGGCTGAAGACAGGATTCCCAGGATGCGTGGACAAGACCTTGATCGGGATCAAGCCGGCTGTTCATAACTGCCTGGACGCTATTTCAGGCTGCGCGGCGTCGGTGCCGTCCAGCCCCGCGCCTCGAGTTCGCGCCGGATGGTCTCCGGCATCTCCCGGCAATGGCAGTTTTCTGCGTGCATCGCATGCCAGTCCAGGCGCTCCTCGAGTGTGGCATTGCGCGGCAGCTTGTGCAGCAGGTGCCATTCCCGGTTCAGCTTGGCCATGTCCCTACCTCGCAGTGAAGACCGGCATGGGCGCGCGGCTCAGAACATCTCTGGTGACGCCGCCCAGCGCCCATTCGCGCAGGCGAGAGTGTCCGTAGGCACCCAGCACGATCAGGTCGGCCCCGCATTTCCCGGCCTCGTTGAGGATCGCCCCCGTCACGTCGGTCCAGCCGGCGATCAACCTGATCTCGGCGTTGACGCCATGCCGGCTGAGGTAGCGGCCGATATCCGCGTCCGGCGCCTGCCGGCGCTGCTCACTGGCACCGTCTTCCTCGACAACGGCCACCTGCACCGTTTCGGCCTGCCGAAGCAAAGGCAGCGCGGCGGCAAGCGCCACGGCGGCCTCCCGCGTGTTCTTCCAGGCGACCAGGATGCTGGCATGGCGGGCGGGGACGGCGTGGGCCGGTGGGACGAACAGGCAGGGCCGGCCGGATTCGAACAGCACCGCCTCCTCTGTGCGCTGCTGCTTCAGAGGATCGCCATAGGGGCGGGTACCGACGAACAGGTCGGAGAACCGCACCTCGTGGGCCAGTGCCGTGCCGACCTGACCCGGGAACAGGTCGAGGCGGCGCAACTCGTGGTTGAGGCGCGTTGCCTCGAGCATCGGCTCCAGTTTGCTGGTCGCCGCGGCGGCCCTGTCGACGGACTCGGCGATCAACTGCTGCAGGAACGACGAGCCCGACGGGTCGGTGATGGTCAAGACTTCGGGCATCTCATGCACCTGCAGCCCCGTGAGATGGGCATCGAGGGCGCGCGCCAGCATGGCGGCATGGGCCAACCGGGTAGCGTCCTCCGGGGAACCGGTGAGATGAACGGCGATATCCCTGATCATGTCTCTGTCTCCTCAGAGCGGCAGCGGGGCAGGCGCGAAGTGCGCGCCCAGGAAGTAGGGCCAGACGATCAGGCCCAGGAGCCCCATCCAGAAGTCCAGCTTCAGATACCCGATGGCGAACAGCCACCCGGTGAACCAGAACGCCCCCAGTGAGGTGTGCTGGGTGATGTGAATGCGCTCCACTGCGGTAGCTCCATGTTGGGCGCGACGCGCCATTGAACCATTCGTCCTTGGGCCCTGCCGAGTCGGTCGCCAGCGAGCCGTCCCGTGGCCGGGCAGGCTCAGTGCGACAGCAGGATGGGCAGTGCCGCCCCACCGAGCACGCTTCTGGTGGCGCCGCCGAGCGCGAACTCGCGCAGGCGACTATGGCCGTAGCCGCCCATCACCAGCAGCCCGGCCCCGCAGGCAAGTGCCGCCGCCTGTAGCGCATCCCCCACCGGCTGATCGCCCCGCTCGATGCTCACTGAGACCGCCGGCGCGCCGTGGGACTTGAGGTAGTCGAGCAGGGCGTCCACCGATGCGCCATCGATCGGCTTGTCGTCGGAGACCGACAGCACGGTGACGTCGCGGGCTCGTGCCAGGACAGGCAGCGCATCGCGAACCGCCCGCGCCGCAGCCCGTCCGCCGTCCCAGGCGATCGCCACCGTCTGCAGGTGCGCGGAGACCTCCGCGGCCGGGAATACCCAGACC
>JAEYYP010000148.1 GCA_023428425.1 Pseudomonadota bacterium | reverse complement strand
CCGTTTCCCCTTCCCGAGGCTCCTCCGACTTCTGGTGGCCCTGTGCGCCATCATTGCGGTCGAGCTGCCGACGCTGGCGCTTGCCGCCGCCACCAATCCCAGCGGCCTGCCGATTCCGCGTTTCGTCACCACGCGCTCGAACCCCATCAATGTCCGCGTCGGCCCCGGCACGCGCTACGGCATCGCCTGGGTCTACGTGAAGTCGGGAACGCCGGTCGAGATCATCCAGGAGTTCGATACCTGGCGGAAGATTCGCGACGTCGACGGGTCGGAGGGCTGGCTGCACCAGAACCTCCTCATCGGTAATCGCGCCGGCCTCGTCGCGCCGTGGAAGCCCGATGGAGAGCAGGTGGCGCTGCTCAGGGGGCCGGCGGAGGATTCCGGCATCCGGGCCTGGCTCACTCCGAAGTTCCGCGTCGACATCAAGGAATGCGACGGTACCTGGTGCTCGGTCGTGGCGACGTCGCAACCCGCCGGCAGCAACGCGCAATCGTTCAACGGCTACCTGCACCAGGGCGAATTGTGGGGCGTCTACAAGGACGAGAAGTTCGACTGACCGTCGGGCTCGGCCCACGACCAGGCCAAACTACTCCTTCCAGCGCGCGCAACACTGACATGTGCTGCCGCTTGCGTGGGTTATGCTGACCGGGCCATATGAGCCCAAGAGGATCACCCATGCCGGAACTGCCCGAAGTCGAAACCGTCCGCCGCGGGCTCGAGCCCTACGTGACGGGCGCGCGGATCGACAGGGTGACGCTGAAGCGCAAGGACCTGCGCTTTCCGTTTCCGGACGGTTTCGCCGAGGCGCTTGAAGGCGCCACCATCGACCGCGCGGCGCGGCGGGCAAAATACCTGCTGTTCCGGCTCACCACGCGGGACGGGGCGAGCCGGACCTGGCTCAGCCACCTGGGGATGACCGGCACCTACCGCTTCGAGGATTTCAGGTTCAAGGAGCCGTCGCGCTACTACGAGCCGACCGAGGACAGGAAGCACGATCACCTGGTGCTCGAACTGACCCACCCCGAGCACGGGGCGATGAAGCTCATCTACAATGACGCGCGCCGGTTCGGCTTCATGGACTTTTTTGCCGACGACTCGGCCTCGCCCTATCTCAGCGAGCTCGGGCCGGAGCCGCTGTCCAACGCCTTCAACGCCGCCGAGATGGCGGAGCGCTTCCAGGGCAGGAAGGCGCCGATGAAGGCGGTCCTGCTCGACCAGCGGGTCGTGGCCGGGCTCGGCAATATCTATGTCAGCGAAGCCCTGCATCGCGCCCACATCCGCCCGGACCTCGCGGCAGCCAGGCTGGTGCTGAAGTCCGGCGCGCCGTCGAAGCGCCTCGAGGACCTTGCCGACGGTGTGCGCACCGTCCTCATAGAGGCGATCGACGCTGGCGGCTCCACCCTGCGCGACTTCCGCGCCGCTGACGGGAATTCGGGCTACTTCCAGCACCGGTTCGCCGTCTACGACCGCGAGGGCGAACCCTGCCCGACGCCAGGCTGCAAGGGCGTCATCGAGCGCATCGTGCAGTCCGGGCGCTCGACCTTCTTCTGTCCGGTGTGCCAGCATTGAGGCACGCTGCCTCCAAGGCCCGGATTCCGGTTGACGTCATCCGGGCTTCACACTATACAGCGCCCACCTTGGCGGCCCGGTGCCGCCGATTTCATTTCATCGCCCGTGGGTGAACGGCTCGAAAGGCTGTGCCACTGGGTTGAAGCGCCAAGAGGATTTCATGGCCAATACGCCGTCCGCCAAGAAGGCCACCCGCAAGATCGAGGCTCGCACCGAGGTCAACAAGTCGCGTCGTTCGCGCATGCGCACCTTCATCCGCAAGGTCGAGGAAGCCATCACCGGCGGCGACCACTCCGTGGCCGTCGCGGCCCTGAAGGCCGCCGAGCCCGAGATCGTCCGCGCCAGCCAGAAGGGCATCGTCCACGCCAACGTGGCCGCCCGCAAGGTCAGCCGGCTCAATGCCCGCGTGAAGGCCCTGCAGGCCTGATCGAAGTCCTCCGGAACCGGTTGACGAAGGCTCCCTTCCGGGAGCCTTTTGTTTTGCCAGATCGCTCGGGCAATGAGTCGACCGCGCCAGGCGCGACCGTGCGCCGCAGTGCCGCCGACCTGAAATCCACCCCCCACGTGTGACAGGAATACGACACGATTGTGTCGAGTTATCAACCGGCGGAATGCCAGCATTTCCGGGCCTTTGAGGCAGGTCGTCATCGAAAATTCATTCGCAATTTTGGAAAGAATTGTCTCGAAGGTGACGAGACTCCGGTCGGGCGTTAACGCTCCGTAAATCCCGCCGACAACCGATTCCCCCTTGAGTCACAGGGCTTTGGTTTTCCGTCCGCCCGAGGGGGTGCCGGGAAGGAAATTGCAAAGGTCAGAGTCAACCCCCCTGCTGCTAAAAACCCCCGTTGATTGGCCGAAACCACCCCTCTAAGATGACCTCGTCGCTTAGGACAAACGGCGCCAGACCGAAGTCCGAGTGAGAGTAAACCAGCAGATATGCTGACTGAGATCGTGGCCAAGGCGGACATGACAAGAAGGCCTGCAATCTTGGGAAACCTGATTAGAGTACGGGACCTCAGGCGAACTGCCGACGGTCCTGCCGGCTTCAAGTAACGGGTTGGCGCACGGACCGCGTCATCGGTCCTGATCTTGTGAAGAATTGAGTATTGCGTACCGGGCAGTAGCCGCGGATTGAGAACGTTTGCCCGCACGAACGGGCAGCAGGTTGGCGAAGCCGTGCCCAGAAGCGGGCGGCCGTCACAACATGGATTGGGGCAGAAAACACGATGGCGACGAACGCGGCGGCGGGGCGTACCGAATGGAACTCGGGGGCCGAGGCAGCAAGAAGCTTGGCTACGAAAGGGGGGCACACTGTCATGGGCCACGATGGCAGGGATGTTTCCACTGGCGAACTGTTCCAGCGCGTGCGGGCACGGCTGCGCGCCGCTGTCGGTGAAGATGTCTTCAACTCGTGGTTCACGCGGCTGGAGCTCGAGGAAGTCGTCGATGACGTCGTGCACGTCTCTGTGCCGACCCGCTTCCTGTGTTCCTGGGTGCAGTCGAACTACGGTGAGAAGATCCTCGGTGCTTTCCAGGCCGAGTTGCCCGGCACCGGACGTGTCCACATGACCGTTCGCGTCAACGGACAGGCCCGGCCCACGCTGCAGAAGGTCGAGGTCGCGCCGGTGATCGTCGCCGAAGCGGAGGCGACGGCCAGTGCCCCGGCCGCTGCCCGCGTGACGCGCGACCCGCTTCCGGCTCCGGGTGCCGCGCCGCGAGGCGACGCCCTTTCGGGCTCGGCTCTCGATGCCAAGATGACCTTCGACAGCTTCGTTGCCGGCTCCTCCAACGAGATGGCGCTGCAGGTCGCCAGGCAGGTGGCGAGCGCGGTCAACAACAACACCGTGAGCTTCAACCCGGTCTACATCCATTCGAGCGTCGGGCTGGGCAAGTCGCACCTGCTCAACGCCATCGGCTGGGCGGCAGCGGCGAGCGGCGAGCCCAAGAACATCGTCTACCTGACGGCCGATCACTTCATGTACCACTTCATCAATGCCGTGCAGCGCCAGTCGGCGCTGGGCTTCAAGGAGTGGCTGCGGCGGGTCGATCTGCTGCTGATCGACGACATGCAGTTCCTGCAGGGCAAGTCGGCCACCGAGTTCGGCCATACCCTCGGCACGTTGCTGACCGGCGCCAAGCAGGTGGTGTGTGCCGGCGATGCGCCGCCCCGCGACCTCGAAATGCTCGACGAGCGGGTGCGCTCGCGCCTCTCGGGTGGCCTCGTAGTCGGCATCAACCCGCTCGATCTCGAACTCAGGAAGGCCATCGTCACCCGCCGCGCCGAGCAGGCCAGCGCCCGCTTCGCCGACGCGCATTTCACCCCCTCGGTGATCGAGTACGTCGCCCGCGTGGTGGTGAGCCACGGCCGCGACCTCGATGGTGCCGTCAACCGGCTGCTGGCCGCCAACCAGCTGACCAAGGAGCCGATCACCGTCCAGCTGGCCGAGCGGACGCTCGCTGATCTGGTGCGTGCGCGCGATACCCGCCGCGTCCGCATCGAGGACATCCTGCGCATCGTGTCGCGCCACTACAAGGTGCCGCGCAACGACCTGCTCTCGTCGCGCCGCGCGCGCGACGTGGTGCGGCCGCGTCAGATCGCCATGTATCTCGCCAAGGCGCTGACGTCGCGCTCGCTGCCGGAGATCGGCCGACGCTTCGGCGGCCGCGATCACACCACGGTGCTGCACTCGGTGCGCAAGGTGGAGCAGATGATCAAGGACGATGGTGACCTCGCCCAGGAGATCGAGCTGCTGAAGCGCATGCTCGAGGAGTGAGACCGGTTTCGGGTGCGGGGCAGTATCCCCCACCCAACGCGTTCGGCCCCAGTCGGGCCGAGTTAGTGCCTAGTTGCGTAGTTGGGAACAAGCAGTGGTGAAACCGCGTGTGTTGCTGCGGTTGCGGTCGGGCCTGAAGCGGCTCGACTTCCGCAGGCGTGCCATCCAGGAGGCCGAGCCGGCCGACCGGGCCTGGCACGAGATGTTGCAGCGGCTGGATGCCGAGGAAGCCGAGCGCCGGGTGGATGCGATCGCCCGCCAGCTCGACGCTGCCCTCGACCGCTAGCCGCCAGGGTGCAAACCCCTGGGGAACGCGGCCGCTCCGGCGGCCCGCGCTACTTGCGTTTTTGTTGCGCACTTGCAAATGTCCAAGCCCGGTCCGACCGGGTTCTCAGGCCGTCCGCAGGGGTTTATCGGGTAAATGAAAGTCACTCTGGAGCGTAACCATTTGCTCAAGTCGCTGAGCCACGTGCATCGCGTGGTCGAGCGGCGCAACACTTACCCGATCCTCGCCAACGTACTGCTGAAGGCCGCGGACGGGTCGCTCGACCTGCGCGCCACCGACCTCGACATCGAGGTAACCGAAAGCGTCCCTGCCATGGTCGGCCATTCCGGTACGACGACGGTGCCGGCACACACGCTGTACGAAATCGTCCGCAAGCTCGCCGATGGCGCCGAAGTGCGGCTCGAGAACGAGGGAACCGAGCAGCTGCTGGTGACGTCGGGCCGCTCGCGCTTCCACCTCGCCTGCCTGTCCCCGGATTCCTTCCCTGACCTCAAGTCAGGCAGCTTCACCCATACCTTCTCGATCGGCGCCGCGCTGCTGCGCGAACTGATCGAGCGCACCCAGTTCGCCATCTCGAACGAGGAAACCCGCTATTACCTCAACGGCATCTACCTCCATACGCTCGAGGTGAACGGTGTACCGACGCTGCGCGCCGTGGCTACCGATGGCCACCGCATGGCGCGCGCCGAAGCCGCTGCGCCGGTGGGCGCCAAGGGCATGCCGGGCATCATCGTGCCCAAGAAGACCGTCTCCGAGGTGCAGAAGCTGCTCGATGGCGCCGACCCCGAGGCCGAGGTCTCGGTTGAGGTCTCGGACACCAAGATTCGCGTGACGCTCGGCTCGGTGGTGCTGCTGTCGAAGCTGATCGAGGGCACCTTCCCGGACTACGATCGGGTAACGCCCAAGAACAACGACAAGCAGATGAACGTCGACAAGGCGAGCTTCGCCACCGCCGTCGATCGCGTCTCGACGATTGCGTCCGATCGCGGCGGCAAGGCGGTAAAGCTGTCGATGCGCGAAGGGCAGCTCGAGCTGTCGGTGACCAACCCCGACCACGGCACCGCGAGCGAGGAAATCGCAGTAGAGTTCGAGCCCGAGAGCTTCGAGATCGGCTTCAACGCGCGCTACCTGCTCGACATCATCGGCCAGATCCGCTCGGAAAACGCGGTGTTTCTCTTCAACGATGCGGGCTCGCCCACCCTGGTGCGCGAGGACGGCGAGGCCAAGGCGCTCTACGTGCTGATGCCGATGCGGGTTTAGAGCGCTTCCAGCAAAAGTGGCGACGGTTTTGCGGTTCGGAAGCGCGACAGATCAAGACCTGGATCATGTAGACGTTTCGGCGACATGATCTAGTGCGCCCGCTCCGCCACCTTTCCCGCCTGCGGCTATCCCAGTTCCGCAATTACCAGTCGGCCGCTCTCGATCTAGACGGGCGGCATCTGGTGCTGGTGGGGCCAAACGGCGCGGGCAAGACCAACCTGCTGGAGGCCGTGTCGCTGCTGTCGCCCGGACGGGGGTTGCGTGGCGCCAGCTTCGACGAGGTGGGGGCGCAGGGCTCGGACGGCAACTGGGCCGTGGCGGTGACGGTGGAAACGCCCGCCGGACCGGTCGATATCGGCACCGGCAGCAACCCTGAAGGAGGCCGCCGCGTCCGCATCAACGGGGCCAACGCCAAAACCATCGAGGAAATGAGCGCCTACCTGCGCGTGCTGTGGCTCACTCCGTCGATGGACGGGCTGTTCACCGGGCCGGCGTCCGACCGCCGCCGCTTCCTCGACCGGCTGGTGACCACGCTGATCCCCGGCCACTCGGCCACCGTCTCCGACTACGAAAAGGCGATGCGCCAGCGCAACCGGCTCCTCGACGAGGATACCGACCGGCGCTGGCTCGATGCGCTCGAGGCCCAGATGGCGAGCCTGGCGGCCGCGGTGCACTTCGCCCGCGCCGATGCCATTTCCGACCTGCAGGCGCTCGCGGCCACCGAACCGGGCACCGACTTTCCCTCGGCGCGCCTTGGGCTGACGCTGCTGTTCGAGGACCGGCCGGTGCCGGATTCTTCAGCCGGGCTCGAGGAGGCGCTGCGCGAGCTCTGGGGCGCGACACGACCAATCGATCGAGCCGCCGGCCGCACGCTTGCGGGCCCGCACCGGATCGACCTCGACATCGTTCATACCCAGAAGAACATGCCCGCTGCGCTGGGCTCTACGGGCGAACAAAAGGCCCTGCTGATCGGCCTGATCCTCGCCCATGCGCGGCTGGTGAAGCGCACCACCGGCATCGCCCCGTTCCTGCTGCTCGACGAGATCGCCGCCCACCTCGACCCGAGCCGCCGCGCCGCCTTGTTCGTGGCGCTCGACAGCCTTTCGACCCAGTGCTTCATGACCGGGACAGACCCGATCCTGTTCGAGGCCCTGCGCGATGACGCCCAGCGGGTCACGGTGCGCGACGGGCGGCTGAGCTAGGATCTGAGCGGCTGGTCGGTGAGACCGTTGCGCCTGATCTGGTCGAGTTCGGCTGCCGTGAAGACCCCCGCCCGGTAGAGCGACAGGTATTCATCGGTCACGCCGATGCCGAACATCAGCGCGTCGTCCGTGTTCACCGTCACGATGACCCCGGCGTCGAAGAGCTTGCGGATCGGATGCTTCGCCATGCTCTCCACGCGGCCCAGCATGATGTTCGATGTCGGGCAGACGTTGAGGCGGATCTTGTTGTCGGCGAGGAAGCGCATGACCTGCGGCGAACTCGCTGCGGCGATGCCGTGCTGCACTTCGTCGAGTTCGAGCTCCTCGACCGCCTGCCAGACGTCGTCGGCGGTGCCCCATTCGCCTACATGGGCACGGAGGCGCAGGCCCTTGGCCTTGGCGGCGCGATAGACTGGCTTGAACACGGTAATCGGCTGGGCGAACTCGTCGGCATAGAGGTCGACGGTCTGGTAGAAGTCGAGCTCCAGGAACGGCGCGCTCCACTCCATCAGGTACTGGATGGGGCAATGCCGGGAGAGACCCACCTGCGGCGTCCATTCGATCTCGGGCGCGACCCGCGCGTGGATTTCCTGCATCGTTTCGGTCAGGCGCGCCACGTCCCGGTTCTCCCAGAGCGTCATGGCCCAGACGTCTTCGCCACCGTCGAGCCGGGTGACGCCATCGCGCTTGGCCTGCATGAAGGCCGTCTCGATTCCGACCATGCGGCCAAGCGGTCCCTTGAAGGCGTCGCCTATATGCTTGCCGTTCCATGCGTGCATCTCGTCCATCGACTGGAGCACGTAGCCGAGCGGCGCCACGTCCACGCCGGTCTTTTCCCGGACATCGTCGCGGTTGCCGCCCCCGATGAGGTGGTTGTGCAGGTCGGCCTTGGGGATGGCACGCAGCGCCGCGATATCTCCCGCAACCAGCGCCGTCTCAAAATCCGATGCCATGAAATCCCCCAAAGTCCGAAGGCTAGCATTCCGCCGCCATCCCGCAAGGCAGGGGCCGGCGCCGCCCGGAAAGCCTTGCAAAACCGGCTCAAAATAGCCATTTAGCTTGGGTAAGCCCCTCCCATCCGCTAGTGAAAAATCAGCTCACGTGCTGACCTGATTCGGGACCCCTTTTTGAGCACCTCCGACACCACCCCTGATCCGAACGAATATGGCGCCGATTCCATCAAGGTCCTGAAGGGCCTCGACGCGGTGCGCAAACGCCCCGGCATGTATATCGGCGACACCGATGACGGCTCGGGCCTGCACCACATGGTCTACGAGGTGGTGGACAACGCCATCGACGAGGCGCTCGCGGGGCATGCGGACCTGGTGACCGTGCAGCTCAATGCCGATGGATCCTGCTCGGTCAACGACAACGGCCGTGGCATTCCGACTGCCATCCACAAGGAAGAAGGCGTGTCGGCGGCAGAGGTCATCATGACCCAGCTGCACGCCGGCGGTAAGTTCGACCAGAACAGCTACAAGGTCTCCGGCGGCCTTCACGGCGTCGGCGTGTCGGTGGTGAACGCGCTGTCGGTCTCGCTGAAGCTCAACATCCGGCGCGACGGCGAAATCCACGAGATGAGCTTCACGCATGGCGATGCCGATGCGCCGCTGAAGCAGGTCGGGACCTATGTGCCGAACCTGCAGCCCGGCACCTATGAGGGGCGCTCGGGGACGTTGGTCACCTTCCTGCCCTCGCCGGCGACCTTCACGAAGACCGAGTTCGACTTCAAGACGCTGGAACACCGGCTGCGCGAACTCGCCTTCCTCAACTCGGGTGTCCGCATCATCCTGCGCGACCTGCGCCATCCCGAACCGGTCGAGGTCGAGCTGCATTACGAGGGCGGGCTCGAAGCGTTCGTACGTTACCTCGACAAGGCCAAGTCGCCGCTGATCGGCGCGCCGATCCTGCTCTCCTCGGAGCGCGACGGCATCACGGTCGAAGTGGCCATGTGGTGGAACGACAGCTACCACGAGAACGTGCTGTGCTTCACCAACAACATCCCGCAGCGCGATGGCGGTACTCACCTCGCCGGCCTGCGTGCGGCGCTCACCCGGCAGGTGACCAAGTATGCCGACGAGAGCGGCATCCTGAAGCGTGAGAAGGTCGAGGTGACCGGCGACGACATCCGCGAGGGGCTGACCTGCGTGCTGTCGGTGAAGGTACCCGATCCGAAATTCTCGTCGCAGACCAAGGACAAGCTGGTTTCGTCCGAAGTGCGTCCGGTGGTGGAGAACGGCGTCAACGACAAGCTGCAGCAATGGCTCGAAGAGCACCCGGCCGAGGCCAAGTCGGTAGTCGGCAAGGTGGCCGAAGCGGCAGCTGCCCGCGAGGCGGCCCGCAAGGCGCGCGAGCTCACCCGCCGCAAGTCGGCGCTCGACATCAACTTCCTAGCCGGCAAGCTCAAGGATTGCTCGGAGAAGGACCCGGCGCTTTCTGAAATCTTCATCGTCGAGGGCGACTCGGCTGGTGGCTCGGCCACCCAGGGTCGCGACCGCCGCAACCAGGCCGTGCTGCCGCTGCGCGGCAAGATCCTCAACGTCGAGCGCGCGCGGTTCGACCGCATGCTGTCGTCGGAAACCATCGGCAACCTGGTGATGGCTCTCGGCACCTCGATCGGCCGCGAAGACTTCAACGTCGACAAGCTGCGCTACCACAAGATCATCATCATGACGGACGCCGACGTCGACGGCGCCCACATCCGCACGCTGCTGCTGACCTTCTTCTACCGGCAGATGCGCGAGCTGCTCGACCGCGGCCATATCTACATCGCCCAGCCGCCGCTCTACAAACTGAAGCGCGGCTCGTCGGAGCAGTACCTGAAGGACGAACGCAGCCTCGAGGACTACCTGATCAACACGGGCAGCGAGGAAGCGGTGCTCACCAGCCGCGACGGCGTTGCCCATGCCGGCGAGGACCTGCTCTCGATCGTGCGCCAGGCGCGCGAGATCGTGCATGCTATCGAGGGGCTCAACACCAAATACAATCGCTCGATCGTTGAACAGGCGGCAATCGTCGGCGGCCTCGATGCCGATTCGTTGCTCGACGAGCAGACGACCGCGACGATCGTCGAGCGCGTCGTGCGTCGGCTCGATCGACTTGCCGACGAGGTGGAGCGGGGCTGGCAGGGCCGGTCCGATGGCCAGGGCGGGCTGGTGTTCTCGCGCACCATCCGCGGCGTCACCGAGACGCATGCGCTCGATGCACAGCTGCTGGCGAGTTCGGATGCCCGCCGCATCCGCTCGCTGGTCGACAAGCTGGGCGACCTCTATGGCGGTGTGGCGAAGCTCACCCGCAAGGCCGACAGCTTCGATGTGTACGGGCCGTCGTCGCTGTTCGGCCTCGTCTCGACCGCCGGCCGCAAGGGCATTTCGCTGCAGCGCTACAAGGGGCTGGGCGAAATGAACCCCGAGCAGCTGTGGGAGACGACACTCGACCCCAACGTGCGCACGCTGCTGCAGGTGCAGGTGAAGGACAGTGACGACCACGACAAGCTGTTCAGCGAACTGATGGGCGACCTCGTCGAACCGCGCCGCGATTTCATCCAGGACAACGCCCTGAACGTCGCCAACCTCGACGTTTGATGCGTATCCCTCCCGTGCTAGTTTGCCGGGAACCGCTTGCGAGGCCTGCGCATGGACGTGATGTCGCACAAGTCGACATCGGTGGAAGAGTTCTTCGACTGGGTTGTGCACCAGGAAGGGCGCTTCGAACTGGTGAACGGCGAAGTCCGGATGATGACTGGTGCCAGACGCCAGCACAACATTGTCAAGGACAACGTCGCGTTCGCACTGCATACCGCGGCGCGCCATCGCGGCTGCAGTACAACAACCAGCGATACCGGGATAAGAACAGGCGAACAGACCGTCCGCTACCCTGATGTGGTTGTGGACTGCGGACCGTCCAAGCCCGACGACATGCTTGCCTCGGCCCCATCCGTCCTGATCGAAGTTTCGTCGCCCGGCACGCGGAACATCGATGTGGTGGTCAATCTGGGCGAGTATCAGGCCTTGCGGAGCGTCGAGATCATCATGCAGGTCGAACCGGACGTCGCTCTTGTGACCGTCTACCGGCGGTCGACAAATGGATGGCTGTTCGAACGGTATGACAGTCTCGACTCGACAATCGACCTGCCTATGCTCGAGACCACGCTTTCACTGCGGTAAGTCTACGATGGCGTCGAGGTGAAGCCATCTTTGCAACTGGTATCCAGTCCGTCTGAGAGCTGAGCCCCATGGAATGGCTCGTCGCTGCGGTCCTGCTGCTTGTTGCCGTCGTTGTGCTGGTGTTCGTGGTGCGGGCGCTGGCCAAGAACAGTCGCTACGCACGGCTGATGGCCAAGTACGGCGACGAGACGGTGGTCGACGCCCTGCTGACGCAGACTATCTGGCAGGGCATGACGGCCGAGCAGCTCAGGGACAGCTGGGGCGAGCCGGCGGCGGTCGAGCAGAAGGTGATGAAGACCAAGGTGCGCGAGGTCTTCAAGTACAAGCCGCTGGGCCGGAACCGGTTTCGCGACAAGGTGACGCTCGAGGATGGCGTCATCACCGGGTGGGACCAGAAGTAGAGCGGCCGAGTCACCTGCACGGCGCGCAAAGGCCCGCAGGATGGCGGGCCTTCCGATTCTGCGACGGTCGTCTCAGCGCTGGAACGGCACCTTGGCTGTCAGCACATGACCGGAATCGTTGAACTCGATCTCGAAGTCGATGTTGATCGTATCCGCGACGAGGCTGACCTTCGAGCCGATGCGCATGTCGTTGCCGCCCTTGTCGACCTGCTTGGCGGCAAGATCAAAGGTGATGGTGTCGCCGCTGATTCGCCCGGCCGCCACGCCAGAGAACCCGGCATTGGAGCTCATCGCTGCCTCGTAGCGGCGCGACTTGTCGTTGAAGGCGATGGTGCCGGAGACCGACAGGTTGAAGTTCACCAGCGTGCAACGGCCGGCAAAGTTCACCTTGGCCTGATTGCCCTTCTGCACCTGCATGCGGCAGCGGAACGGCTCGGGTTGCTGGCCGCCGACCATCACGCCGTTGCCATTCCAGTTGCCGATATAGCCCGACAGCAGGTCCATCTCGGCGGGGCCGGCCTGCGCGGGCGCCACTGCAAGGCCCGAAACTGCGATGGCCGCGGCCGCTGCGAGCGAACGAACACCCCTCATCATTATTTGCTACTCCCCAAATGCTTGCCGACGCTTTTCAAACGTACCGGAATTCTGTCATGGATTGGATGCGATTGCAGTAGCGGCTTTGCCGCAAATGCGCTTGTCACAGTCTTGCCGGAACTGGAAAAGGCTATTTCGTGAACGATACCACAGATAGCGGCACCTCCGGCGATCGGCCGGCCGGCACGCCGATCATCGCCCTCGAAGGCGTCAACTACACCTTGGACGTGGGCGGACGTCCGCTGCATATCCTCAAGAATATCTCGCTCTCGGTGGCGCCCGCCGAAGTGGTGGCGATCGTCGGCCCGTCGGGCAGCGGCAAGACGTCGATGCTGATGCTGCTCGCCGGGCTCGAACGCCCTACAGATGGTTCGGTGATGGTCGCCGGGCAAGACCTGCGCAGCCTCGGCGAGGATCAGCTGGCGGATTTCCGCCGCAAGACCCTCGGTATCGTGTTCCAGAGCTTCCACCTGATTCCCTCTTTGACCGCGCTCGACAACGTGGCGCTCGCATATGAGATCGCCCAACCTGAACTGGGCCTGAAGAAGACCCGGGAAGCCGCCGCTGCCGCCCTCGAGGCTGTCGGCCTCGGCAAGCGGCTCGACCACAGGCCCGCGGCGCTGTCCGGCGGCGAGCAGCAGCGCGTCGGCATCGCCCGCGCCATGATCGCCCGGCCGCAGCTGTTGCTCGCCGACGAGCCGACCGGCAACCTCGACCAGCAGAGCGGAGCCAAGGTCATCGAACTGATGTTCGAACTCGCCCGCAAGCAGCATGCCGCAGTTGTGATGATCACCCACGATCCCGCGCTCGCGGCCCGGGCCGACCGGGTGATGACGATGACGGCCGGAGAACTGGTCGAAACGGCGCGCGCGACATGACCGGCCTGTGGTCCGCCATCCGATTCGGCCTCCTCGACATGCGCGGAGACTGGAGGCGATTCGGCCTCATCATCGCATGCCTCGCGGTAGGCACCGCGCTGATCGCCGGCGTCAGCTCGGTGGCGGCCAGCATGGAGGAGACGCTCGAATCGAACGCGGCCCTCATCATGGGCGGCAATATCGAACTCAGCCGGGCCGACCGCGCGGCGACCGCGGAGGAACTCGCAACCATCGGCCAGTTCGGCCAGGTCGCCGGGGTGATCGACACCAATGTGCGGGCCGAGGCGGATGAGCAGGATGCTTTCGTCGACCTGATCGCGATCGGCATCGGCTATCCGCTGCTCGGCGAGGTCTACAGCCCGCAGATGCCGCCGGGTACGGCGCCGTTCGATTTCCTCTCCTGGCAGGATGACAGCTTCGGCGCCCTGCTCGACCCCCTGATGATGGACCAGCTGGGTGCGGCCGTGGGCGACACCGTTCAGATCGGTGGCACGCCGTTCGAGGTGCGCGGCGTGCTGGGTGGCGTGACCGACGCGCCGGTGCGCGGCTTCCGCCTCGGTCTTCCGGCTGTGATCACCACTGAAGGCTTCTCCATCCTTTCGGACCGCACCTCCCCGCTCCCCGGCCTCGGCACCTATTTCCGCTACAAGGTGGTGCTGGGCGGCAGCCTCGATGCCGATGCGGGCAAGGCGGCGGTCGAAACCGCGCTCAACGATCCGGCGTGGACGGTGCGTACGGCGCGCGACGGGCTGGGGCCGATGGTGCGCTACTACGACATGTTCATGCGCTTCCTCACCATCGTCGGGCTCGCTTCGCTGCTGATCGGCGGCGTCTCGGTGTGGACAGGCATGTCGGCCTATATCTCTGAGCGCGCCCCGGTCATCGCCATCCTGCGCTCGATGGGCGCTAGGCAGGGACGCGTCTTCCTCCATTTCCTCGTCCAGGTGGCGGCGCTGGCTGGAATTGGCGTCGGCATCGGGCTCGTGGTCGGCGGGTCGGTGGCGCTGGTGGCGCTGCCTATCGTCGGGCAATCGGTCGGCGTCGACCTGCCGCCGACGCTCCATGCCGTGCCGCTGCTGGTCGCGACCGGCGTCGGGCTGCTCACTGCCTTCGCCTTTGCCTACCTGCCGCTGCTGCAGGCTCAGGGGGTAAGCCCGGTCGACCTGTTCCGATCGAAGGGGCTCGGCATACCGCCCATCGACTGGCGTTCGGTGCTCGCCTCGCTACAGCTGCTGCCGCTCGCGATAGCTGTGGCCCTGTTCCTGTGGCTCGCCATTCTGATGACCGGCGACACTCTGCTGGTGCTGGCCTTTGCGGGCGTGAGCGCGGCGGCACTGGTGGTATTGCGGCTCGCCGTGTGGCTGCTGCGCTCGGTACTCCACGCCTTGCCCGAGGCCCGCAACCGCGTGCTGCGGCACGGGCTGCGCGAAATCGCGGGTCCGGGGCAGAGCACGTCGGCGGTCGTCGTCGCCATCGGCCTGACGCTGACCGTGCTTGCCGTGGTGCTGGTGCTGCAGCTCAACCTGCGCAACGAGTATCTCGGCGCCTCCGTGTTCGATGCCCCGACCCTCGTCGCCTCCGACCTGTTCGACGACGAAGTGGCGCAGCTCGACGCAATGGTCTCCGACGGCAGCGGCGATGTAACCCGCTTCACCGCCACTCCTATGCTGCGCGGCAGCCTTGTCGCGGTGAACGACACGCCGGTGGCGCAGCTGCAGCCGCGCGGACCCGAGGCGTCGTTCCTGCTTTCGGGCGAAGTGCCGATGACCTACCGGGCGAACATGCCGACGTCGTCTCGCCTCGTGCAGGGCGCGTGGTGGGCGGCCGACTATGCGGGCGCGCCGCAGATCTCGCTGCACCAGTCGCTCCGCGGCGGGCTCGGCCTCAAGCTGGGCGACAAACTCACCTTCGACGTGTTCGGTGAGGAGGTGATCGCCGAGGTAGCCAATTTCCGCGACTACTCGTGGCAGGGCGGCATCGATTTTCTCGCCACCTTCGCCCCCGGCACGCTGGAGGCATATCCGGCGACGCTGCTCGGTGCCGTCACGGCGGGCGCGGGCCGCGAGGACAAGGTGGCGCGCCAGCTGGCCGCCGACCTGCCCGACGTGCGCTTCATCGCCATCGGCGAGACGCTGACCCGCATCACCGAGGCGCTGAGCCAGCTCTCTCTCGCGGCGACACTCGTGGGTGGCCTCGCTGTCGCCAATGGCCTGCTGGTGCTGCTGGGCAGCCTCGCCATGGGCCGCCGTCGCCGCGAGGCTGACGCGGTGATCACCAGGGTGCTGGGCGGCAAGTCGTACGAAATCCTGACGAGCGCTGCCATTCACTACGTCGTCCTGGCGCTGCTGGCGGCAGTGATCGCCACATTCGCCGGCACGGCCATCGCCTGGGTGCTGGTGCAACTGCTGCTCGAGGTGGAGTTCGCGGTCGATCCGGCGATACTCCTCGCGGTGAACGTCGGCGCGGTGGCACTCACCGGCATCCTCGGCGCAACCACCATCCTCAAGGGCATCGCGCCGCGGCCGGCGCTCTATCTCAGGGAGCTGGGGGCCGAGTAGGGCCCCCGACGGATCGTAGCCTTTCGACCGACTGGCGGTGAAGGCGCGAGCAGCTTATGACAGCGCCACCACATTCCGGGAGACAGACAATGGCCGATCTCAACGGCAAGATCGTACTCATCACCGCCGCCGCCCAGGGCATCGGCGAGGCGTCCGCGAAGGCATTCGCGAAAGCTGGTGCCAAGGTCATCGCGACCGACATCAACGAGGGCAAGCTCAAGGAGCTTGCTGCGGCCAATCCCGGGATCACCACCCGCGTGCTGAACGTGCTGTCGGGCGACGACGTCAACAAGGCCGTCGCCGAAATCGGCCGCATCGACATCCTCTTCAACTGCGCCGGCGTCGTGCAGTCGGGCAACATCATGGAGATGCCCGACAAGGATCTCGAGTTCGCCTTCGACCTCAATGTCTGGGCCCAGATCCGTGCCATCAAGGCCGTGCTGCCGCAGATGCTGGAGCGCAAGGACGGCTGCATCATCAACATGGCGACCGTTGCCTCGTCGGTCACCGCCGTGCCGAACCGCGCCGCCTACACCATCTCGAAGGCCGCGGTCGTCGGCCTCACCAAGTCGATCGCCGCCGACTATACCGACAAGGGCATCCGCGTGAATGCCATTTGCCCGGGCACGGTTGAGTCTCCGTCGCTGCACGAGCGCTGGAAGGCGACCGGTGATTTCGACGCCGCCCGCACGGCCTTCATCGCCCGCCAGCCGATCGGCCGCATCGGCCAGCCCGAGGAAGTCGCCGACCTTGCCGTCTATCTCGCTGGCGCGACCTACACGACCGGCCAGATCCACATCATCGACGGCGGCTGGACGGCTTGATGTCCTGGGTCGGCGGGGCAACGCGCCCACCCATCCACCCATCCACCACGTGTCATCCCTGCGAAAGCAGGGACCCACCTCCCCACCAGCGCAGGTTTTGGGATGGGTCCCCGCTTGCGCGGGGATGACAGGGTTGGGGTGCCTGCATCGTGGCGGAGAACTCATCGGTGCAAGGTGTTAACGTCGGCGCGCGAACAGTTGGCATCACGCCGCAAACGCCATACGGTCGCGCCTTTATCACCGTCCGCCGTCGAGCCTGATGGACCAAGCGAACTATAGCGCCCCTGATGTCGCCGGCGCCGCGGCTGTCACGCCGATGATGGCGCAGTTTCTCGAGATCAAGTCGGTCAATCCGGGCTACCTGCTCTTCTACCGGATGGGCGATTTCTACGAGATGTTCTTCGAGGACGCCGAGATCGCCAGCCAGGCGCTCGGCATCGTGCTCACCAAGCGTGGCAAGCACCAGGGCGCCGACATCCCGATGTGCGGCGTCCCCATTCACGCGGCGCAGGACTACCTCAAGAAGCTCATCGGCCTCGGGCATCGGGTTGCCATCTGCGAGCAGGTGGAAGACCCGGTGGAAGCGAAGAAGCGTGGCAGCAAGTCGCCGGTTAAGCGCGACGTGGTGCGGCTCGTCACCCGCGGCACCATCACCGAGGACGACTTGCTGCCGACGCGCGGCTCGAACTACCTCGCGGCGCTCAGCATGGTGCGGCACGGCGAGACCGACTTCGCGCTCGCCTGGGCCGATGTGTCCACCGGCGAAACGGCCGTACTCGACATATCGACCGCCGCGATCGCCGATGAACTGGCGCGCATCGATCCGGCAGAGCTGCTGGTGAGCGATGCCGCGCTCGAGGCTCTCCGCGCGGCAAAGGTGATGCTGCCCGAAGCGGCGCTGTCGCTTCTGGCGGCCGAGGCGTTTGACAGCGAGCTCGGCGCAAAGCGTATCGCTGCGGCCTTCGCCGGTGGCGCGGTCGATCCCACCGCCTTCTCCCGCGCCGGCCGGGCCGCCCTCGGCGCTCTCTGCGATTACGTGCGCGAAAGCCAGAAGGGCGTGCCGGTGGCGCTCCGCCCGCCCGCCGAGGAGCGCATCGCCGGGCATATGGCGATCGATGCCGCGACCCGCGCCTCGCTCGAATTGCTGGTCACCCAGCGCGGGCAGGAAAAGGGATCGCTGCGCAGCGAGATCGATCTTTGCGTCACGCCGCCTGGTTCGCGCCTCATGGCCCGCCGCCTCGCCGCCCCGCTGGCCGATGCCGGCGCCATCAATGCGCGGCTCGATGCGGTAGACGCGCTGGTTGGCGAGGGACTCCTGACCCAGCGGCTGCGCGCCGACCTCAAGGCCGTGCCCGACCTCACCCGTGCCCTCACCCGCATCGCGCTCGACCGCGGCGGACCACGCGACCTGCGCGCCATCGCCACCGCCACCGGCGCCGCCATGGCGCTGGCGCAGCGGCTGACGGCACTCGCCGAGGCTCCGGCTGAACTCGCGGCGATTACCGCGACACTGGCGGACGCGCCTGCAACGCTCGCTTCGGAACTGCTGGCGGCCATCGACGAGGAGCCGCCGCTGCTCGCCCGCGATGGCGGCTTCGTCGCGAAGGGCTACGACGCCGACCTCGACGGCGAACGGGCGCTGGCGTCCGAGACTCGTGGAGTGGTTGCTGCGCTCCAGGCCCGGCTGATCGACGAAACCGACGTGAGGTCGCTGAAGATCAGGCACAATGGCGTGCTCGGCTACTTTGTCGAAGTGCCGCAGGCGCATGGCGGCAAGCTGCTCGAGGCGCCGCACCGCGACACCTTCATCCACCGCCAGACGATGGCGAACGCCATGCGCTTCAGCACGCGCGAGCTGGCCGAACTCGAAGGCCGCATCGCCAAGGCCCACGATGCCAGCCTCGCCATCGAAGCGGCGATCTTTGCCCGACTATCGGCGGCGGTGCTGGCCGAAACCGACCGGCTGCGTGCCATTGCCGATGCGCTTGCGGCGCTCGACGTGACGGCCGCGCTGGCCCACCTCGCGACGACGCGGAGCTTCTGCCGGCCCGTGGTCGATACCGGCATGGCGTTCCGGATCGAGGGTGGGCGACACCCCGTCGTCGAGACAAATGTCCGGGCGCAGAACGAGGTGTTCGTCGAGAACGACTGCGACCTCTCCGGCGGGGCGCTGTGGCTGGTCACCGGGCCCAACATGGGCGGCAAGTCGACCTTCCTGCGCCAGAACGCGCTGATCGCGGTGCTGGCGCAGATGGGCAGCTATGTGCCCGCGACTGCGGCGCATATCGGCGTCGTCGATCGGGTGTTCTCCCGGGTCGGCGCCTCGGACGATATCGGCGGCGGCCGGTCGACGTTCATGGTCGAGATGGTCGAGACCGCCGCCATCCTCAATCGCGCCACGGCGAAATCGCTGGTCATCCTCGACGAGATAGGTCGCGGCACTGCCACCTTCGATGGCCTCTCCATCGCCTGGGCTTCGGTCGAGGCTCTGCACGACCAGACCGGCTGCCGCGCCCTCTTCGCAACGCATTTCCACGAGATGACGTCGCTGTCGAAGACGCTGGCTCGCGTCTCCAATCACACCATGAAGGTGCGCGAGTGGGAGGGTGAAGTGGTGTTCCTGCACGAAGTCGCCGACGGCGCCGCCGACCGCTCCTACGGCATCCAGGTCGCGAAGCTCGCGGGGCTGCCCGAAAGCGTGCTCGCCCGTGCCCGAAACGTGCTCAACGTGCTCGAACAGCGCTCTTCCGGCGGCAAGGGGGCCGTGCTAGACGATCTACCGCTCTTCGCGCACCAGCCGCCCCCTCCGAAGGCGGCCGTTAATCCCCTATATGACAGGATCGACGAAGTGCGCCCCGACGATCTGACACCCCGGCAGGCGATCGACCTGATTTACGAGCTTAAGAAAATCCGCGATGCAGCTCGCCGAACTTGAACGCCCGCGCTTTCACCTGGTGACGGCCGAAACCATCCTCGCCGATATCCGCGCGCTGGTGGGGACCGACGCCCCGAAGGCGGCCGATACGAGGGCCCGGGTGCTGGCCCACCTGAAGACCGTGCTCGCCGATGCGCGCAAGAGCGCCGAAGCGGAGCTTCGCGCCAACGGCAAGGGCACGCGCTGCGCCATGAATCTCAGCGCGGCCGAGGACGAGATCATCCGCGCCATCCACCTGTTCGCGGTGGGTCACGTCTATCCCGTGGACAACCCGTCCGGCGCCGAAATGATATCGATCGCAGCGGTGGGCGGCTATGGCCGCGGTACGCTGGCGCCAGGCTCGGACATCGACCTCCTGTTCATCCTGCCCTACAAGCAGACGCCCTGGGGCGAGCAGGTCACCGAATACATCCTCTACATGCTGTGGGACCTCGGCCAGAAGGTCGGCCATGCCGTGCGCTCGGTGGATGACTGCATCCGCATGGCCAAGTCCGACATGACGGTGCGCACCGCCACGCTCGAGGCGCGCTTCCTCACCGGCGCCAAGCCGCTGTTCGAGGAACTGGTGCTGCGCTTCGAGAACGACGTCGTGCCCAGGACCGGCCCCGAGTTCATCGCCGCCAAGATGGCCGAGCGCGACGAGCGCCACCGCCAGATCGGCAATACCCGCTACGTGGTCGAGCCCAACGTCAAGGAAGGCAAGGGCGGGCTGCGCGACCTGCATACGCTGTTCTGGATCGGCAAGTACTTCTACCGCGTGAAGACCAGCACCGAGCTTGTCGAGAAGGGCGTGTTCTCGGCCGACGAGTTGCGCACCTTCGTGCGGGCCGAGGATTTCCTCTGGGCCATTCGCTGCCACCTGCACTTCCTCACCGGCCGGCCGGAAGAGAAGCTGACCTTCGACGTGCAGCCCGATCTCGCCGACCGCCTCGGCTTCACCGAGCGGGCCGGCATGCTGGCCGTCGAGCGCTTCATGAAGCGCTACTTCCTCGTCGCCAAGGATGTCGGCGACCTCACCCGCATCTTCTGCACCTCGCTCGAGTTCCACCACGCCAAGCCGCTCGACATGGTGGGTCGCGTGCTGGCGCCGTTCAAACGGGGCAGGGTGGCGATCAAGGGCGAGACGGATTTCGTCGTCGAAGGGGGCCGGCTGAACGTAGCGGGCCCCGACGTGTTTCAGAAGGACCCCAGGAACCTCATCAAGGGGTTCATGCTGGCGGGGCGGCACGACCTGCACCTCCACCCCGACGCGATCAAGGAAATCCGCCGCTCCTTCAAGCTGATCGGTCACGACCTGAGGAACGACCGCCAGGCCAACCAGTGGTTCCTCGAGATCCTGACGGCACCGACCTATGTCGAGCGCATCCTGCGCCAGATGAACGAGAGCGGGGTGCTCGGGCGCTTCGTGCCGGATTTCGGCAAGATCGTCGCCCTGATGCAGTTCAACATGTACCACCACTACACGGTGGACGAGCACCTGATCCGCGCCGTGGGCGTGATGGCGGACATCGCCAATGGCGGGCTCAAGGAGCAATTGCCGCTCACCCACGAATTGCTGCCGCACCTCAACGACACGCGCCTGCTTTATGTCGCGCTCTTCCTCCACGATATCGCCAAGGGCCGGCCGGAGGACCATTCGATCGCCGGCGCCCGCATCGCGCGAAAATTCTGCCCGCGGCTCGGGCTCGATGCCGCCGAGACCGATACCGTCGCCTGGCTGGTGGAACACCACCTGCTGATGAGCGAAGTGGCGCAGAGCCGCGACATCCAGGACCCGGAGACAGCGAAAACCTTCGCCGACGTGGTGCAGTCGCCGCAGCGGCTGGCATTGCTCATGATCCTCACCGCCTGCGACATTCGCGCCGTGGGTCCGGGCGTCTGGACGGGCTGGAAAGGCTCGCTGCTCCGCTCGCTCTACTACGCCACCGAGCCGCTGCTGTCGGGCGGCCACTCCAAGGT
>JAEYYP010000247.1 GCA_023428425.1 Pseudomonadota bacterium | reverse complement strand
TGCGGTGCATGTACCGGGCATCGCCTCGGGCGGCGGCGGCTCGCTCGACGACCTCGTCGCCGGGGTGAAGGAAGGGCACGCCTCGGCAGGGCTCGCCGCCTCGATCTTCCACTTCGGCACCTATACGATCCCGCAGGCCAAGGCCTACATGCAGGCGCGCGGCATCGCGATGCGCAATGACGGCAGCTTCGGAGCGACCTCATGAGCTTCACCCTCGACGACCTCGACCAGCGCATCGCCATCCGCGCCGCCGCTTCGCCGGACGAGAGCTACACCGCCAAGCTCATCGCCGCCGGCGTCCAGCGCGTCGCGAAAAAGCTCGGCGAGGAATCGACCGAGGCGGTGATCGCCGCCGTCGCCGGCAACCGCGACGAGCTGAAGGGCGAGGCCGCCGACGTGCTCTACCACCTGCTGGTCCTGCTCCGCTCGGCCGGCGTGCCGCTCGCGGACGTGATGGCGACCCTCGAAGCCCGCACCGCCCAGTCGGGCATCGCCGAGAAAGCCGCCCGGCCGAAGGGAACCGTGTGATGAACAAGTCGAAGCTGGAGCTCCAGCCCTACCATCACTTTACCAAGGCCGAGTGGGCGAATTTCCGTGCCGACGAGCCGATGACGCTCGACGCCGCCGACATCCAGCGGCTGCGCGCGCTCACCGACCCGATCTCCTTCGAGGAGGCCGAGCAGGTCTACCTGCCGCTGAGCCGCCTGATCTCGCTTTATGTCGAGGCGACGCAGGGCCTGCACCGCGCCTCCACCCGCTTCCTCGGCGCCGACGATCGCAAGGTGCCCTACATCATCGGCGTCGCGGGCTCGGTCGCCTCGGGCAAGTCCACCACCTCGCGTATCCTCCAGGCGCTGCTCAGCCGCTGGCCGAGCTCGCCCAAGGTCGATCTCGTCACCACCGACGGCTTCCTGTTCTCGAACGCGAAGCTCGAGGAGCTGAAGCTCTCCGATCGCAAGGGCTTTCCGGAAAGCTACGACCGCGCCGCGTTCATCAAGTTCCTGGCCGACATCAAGTCGGGCAAGCCCAGTGTCGGCGTGCCGGTCTATTCGCACCTCTTCTACGACATCGTCGCGGGGGAGCAGATCGTCATCGACCGGCCCGACATTCTCATCGTCGAGGGTCTGAACATCCTGCAGCCGGGCGAACTGCCCAAATCCGGCCGCCCGATCCTCTTCGCTTCCGACTTCCTCGATTTCTCGATCTTCATCGATGCGAGCGAGGCCGACCTCACCGAATGGTTCATGGCGCGCTTCCGCACCCTGCGCACCACGGCCTTCGCCGACCCCAGCAGCTTCTTCCACCGCTTCAGCCAGATGAGCGAAAAGGAAGCCGAGGATTTCGGCCTCTGGGCCTGGACCGAAATCAACCTCCCCAACCTCCGCGACAACATCCTCCCCACCCGCAGCCGCGCCGACCTGGTCCTCACCAAGGGCTCCAGCCACACGATCGAACGGGTGGCACTGCGGAAGGTCTAGACTTGCCTTTCCCGAGACACGGAGGCTGGAGTGCTCCTCTACCGCCTTCAGCGGGGGAGGGGCTTCGAACCGTGCCGAAGGCAAAATCGCTCCAGTGGAGCGATTTTAGGTGAGAAGGCCTTGAGAGCTACGCTCGAAAGGCCCGGGCGGAGCGTGGTGGAGTGGGCGGCCCCAGCACCCCGTATCAGGCTTCACCCTGCCCAATCGCCTCGATCAGCAGCAGGCACCCCTCGAGCTCACGATCGTTGAGCACATCCGCCGCTGCAAGCCGCAGCACCCGAATGCCCTGCTCGCGCAACCACGCGTCCCGATGTTGGTCGTGCGCCGCCTGCTCCGGCAGGTCATGCACATAGCCATCAACCTCGATGCACAGCCGATGCTCTGAGCAATAGAAGTCGAGCACGGACGGCCCAATCGGATGCTGTTTGCGAAAATGCATCCCCCATTGCCGCTTCCGCAGCTCTCTCCAGAGCACGATTTCCGGCAACGACATGTCGCGTCGCAGTCGCTTTGCGCGCTTCAGCGTGGCGATAGGCATGCGCATCGATCGCCCCCTCCACCGCCTGCGGCGGTCCCCCTCCCCCGCTACGCGGTGGAGGACCCACTCACCCTCACCGCCTAGTCAACATCAACCACACCAGCGCTTCAAGCGGTCCTCCACCGCGTAGCGGGGGAGGGGGACCACGCGTAGCGTGGTGGAGGGGGCGGCACAGGCATAACGCCAGAACGAGCTCCTGAGAGCCCTAAACCCCAACCCCCTTCTCCGCCGCCAGCGCCTTCAGGTCGGCGACCGGGCGTGCTCCGATGTGCGAGATCACCTCGCTGGCGGCGAGGCATCCCGCTTGCAGCGCCGTGCGGTAGTCGCGGCCGCGCGCATAGGCCAGCAAGAACCCCGAGGCGAACAGGTCGCCGGCACCGGTCACGTCCACCACCCGTTCCACCGGATAGGCCGGCACCGTCACCACCTCGCCGTCCGCCACCACCATGGCGCCGTCGGCGCCCATGGTGATCGCCGCGAGCTCGGCGTCCCGCGCGATCCCCTGCACCGCGTCGGCAAAGCTCGAGGTCTCGTAGAGCGCCTTCAGTTCCTCGATATTGCCGAAGACGATATCGATGGTCTTCGAGCGGATCAGATCGAGGAATTCCTCACGGTAGCGGTTCACGCAGAACGGGTCGCTCAGCGTGAACGAGGTGGCGCGCTCGTGCTTGTGGGCGTAGTGCGCGGCCGTCACGAAGGCTTTCTTGGCTTCCACCGGGTCCCACAGGAAGCCTTCCATGTAGGTGACGGTCGCCGCACCGATCTCGTCTTCCTTGATATCGGCCGGGGTCAGCTGATGGCAGGCGCCCAGGTAAGTGTTCATGGTCCGCTCGCCAGAGGGCGACAGCAGGATCATCGAACGCGCAGTCGCCGGGCCGTTTTCGAGCCGCGACACGGCGTAGTGAACACCGATCCTCGCCATGTCGTCGGCGAACACGTCGCCCAGTTCGTCCGCCGCCACCTTGCCGACGAAGCTGGCGCGCCCGCCGAGGCTCGCGACCCCCGCCGCCGTGTTGCCCGACGAACCGCCCGACACCTGCTTCTTTTCGGCCGGCATGCGCTCGTAGAGCCAGGCCGAGCGCTCGGCATCGACGAGGTGCATGATGCCCTCGGCCAGTCCCTCCCGCTCGAGAAAACCCGGATCGATCGGCGCGATGATATCGACGATGGCGTTGCCGATGGTGAGAACGTCGAACCGGGTCTCGGACAATCGCCGATCCTTCTGAAATGAGAGATCAAACCGTTCGGGGATAGCGAGAATGCCCGCCTCGCGCAACGATTTCGGCGCGCCGCATCACGCCGTGTCGCGTCGTCCCGCCCGGATGTCGCGCACGAACCGTTCGGTCAACACCCGCACCAGCGCGTCGGCATTGCCGGCCGACACGCCGAGGATCTGCTCCTCGAGAACCAGCATGGCGAGCCCATGCACGAAGCTCCAGCACGTCACCGCCATCTCGCCCGGCGCCGACTTGTCCTCGCGGGCCGCGGCCACCGCGATGCTGGCATAGGCTGCAGCGGCCTGCTCCTTGAGGTCCGCGTCGCGATAGGGATGAAGGTCGGACGAGAACATCAGCCGGAACAAGGCCGGCTGGTCGAGCGCGAAGCGGACATAGGCGAACGCCATCGCCGCCAGCTGGTCGGCTTCCGCCAGTCCCTCGGCGGCCTTGGCCATCGCCCCGGTGAAATCGCTAAATCCCTGCGCGGCCACGGCTTCGAGCAGTGCCTTGCGGTCAGCGAAGTGCCGATAGGGCGCCGCCGCCGATACCCCCACGAGCCGCGCGATCTCGCGCAGGCCGAGTGCCGAGGCACCCTTCTCCTCGAGCAGCACCAGCCCGCCTGCCACCAGCGCCCGCCGCAGGTCGCCGTGGTGGTAGCGCGACTCCTCGTCTAATGTTGACATTGTTTACATGGGCCTCTAGCAGTTGATGCTAACAGTGTTAACATCCCGTCCCGCCCGTGGCGAGAGGAGTTCCGGCATGGTCGATCTCAACCTGGTGCTGGCCATCGCGCATCACCTCGCCGTCTTCGTCCTGGTCGGCATATTCGCGGCCGAGTTCGCCCTGCTGCGTCCCGGCATCGACGGCAAACGCCTGACTCAGCTCGGAAAACTCGACGGTGCGTATGGCGCGGTCGCCGGGCTGGTAGTGGTTGTCGGCATTGTCCGCGTCGTCTTCGGCGGCACCGGTTGGGAGTACTATGCCGGCAACTGGGCCTTCTGGCTGAAGATGGGGGCGTTTATCGCCGTTGGCCTCGCCTCCGTCCCGCCCACCCTCGCCATCATCCGTTGGCGCAGGGCCGGAACGCCGCCCTCCGACACCGATGTGAACAGTGCTCGCCGCTACCTATTCCTGCAGGCCGGGCTCCTGGTCCTCATTCCTGCCTTCGCCGCCGCCATGGCGCGAGGCTATGGCACGATGTGAACACGGATCACATCTCGGGCCTACGACCGGGCTGCCGAAGGGAGCATCCGTGCGAACGGAAACCGCCGGGAGATTGCTCCCCCGGCGGCTGTCAGTCCTCGCGGAGCCTGACGAGGTCGTTCATGAGGCCCGCCGTACCGTTGTGGATGGTCAGGCGTTCGACCTTGCCGGCGATGTCGCTCAAGGCTTCGAGTTCCTTGAGCCGCAGCATGACCGGGTTCTCCGCCATCACGCGCGCCGTGTTGAGCAGCGAACGGGTGGCGTTCGTCTCCTCGCGGCGACGGATGACGTTGGCCTCGGCCTCCTTCTCGGCGGCAACAACCTTGTTGAGGATGTCGCGCATCTCGCCGGGCAGGATCACGTCCTTGACGGCGATTTCACCGACCGAGAGGCCGATTTCACGCATCTGGGCCCGCACCTCGGCAACCGCCTCGGCTTCGGCCGTGACCTTGTCGGCGAGGATTTCGTCGAGGCTCTTGGCACCGAGCGACTTGCGGAACGCAAACTGCAGGGCGCGGTAGAGCGCATCGGCAAAATCCCTGACCGTGGTCGCGGCCTTGACCGCGTCGATCACCTGATAGTCGGCCGAGAGGTTCACCCTGAGCGTGACACGGTCACGCGTCAGGATCTCCTGGCCCGCCACATCGAGCGACTGACGGCGCAGGTCGACGACCTTCACCACCACCTTGCGACCCACGGTCCAGAAGGCATGGGCGCCCGACGCCAGTTCGCGCACGAAGCGGCCATCGACGAAGAGCAGGCCCGTGTGACCCTCAGCCACGTCGGCAGACGTCACCGTGGTCATGGCGAGGCCGGCGAAGCGGCGCGCCAGGTCGGCGGCGATCTCGAGATCTCCATCGATGGCGACGCGCTCGGCGGTCCAGGAACCGGTGTCGGTCCAGTAGACCACCCGGCCCTCCGGCTTCACGACGGAATGGAAGCGGCCGTCACGCGAGATGACAAGCACTTCGTCCGCCCCGGCCCGGAACTCGGTCAGGTGCCGGCGCGCCACGTCCTCGTGGTCACGAAACAGCGCCTTGTCGTAGATCGAGACGAAGTCGGGACGGCTCAGGTCGTGCCACTCGATTTCCAGCCGACCGCGGTCAGCCTTCAGCACGTGCTCGCCCGGGGTGAGGATGCCACGGACCCTGCCCTTGTACAGCGCGATGGCGCGCTGGTTCTCCCTGACGATCACGCGCGACACGCCGCGCAAGTGGTCGAAAATCTCAATCACCATGGTCTTCACCTTCGTCTCGAACTCTCTAGGTCATGCCTCGAGCCTTCGTCCTTCTGCCTTGGCCATCCGGGCCGGTGGTTCGCCGCGCCACACCGCGTGGAGCAGTCGAATTCGGTTGGTCGGGTTCCGGGGCGGCCGTCCGCGCGGTTAGCGAGCAACCCGGCGAGGGGGATGTCGATGGGAATGGCGAAGCCATGGCGCAAACGGGTGCGCGGGGCCGGGCCAGAACCATGTTCATCCTTCAGCCGGTGCCGGAGCACTCCGCGAAGGGCGGTTCCGGCCTTGGTGGATCAGGCCGGAGCCATCACCGCCGCGACCGACCCCGCAAGGCCGGCCCCAGAACCCGTAGTCTCAGTGCAGCCGTTTCAGGGCTGTGATGGAGGGAATTGAACCCCCTACCGTCGGTTTACAAGACCGATGCTCTACCCAAATGAGCTACATCCATTGGAGTACGCAGCGGGATTCGAACCCGCGACTTCCGGATCGCTCCGGCGCCCTGCCAGGCTGGGCCATGCGCACGATCCCGCCGCTTCCGATGCCTGCGGTACACGGGGAGGCAGGGCCACCCGCGCCAGGCGAGAGTTCACGAACTCGACCCGCTGCAGTCACCGGCCAATCGCCGGGAGCGGGCGTGTAGTCCTTTGGCGCCCGGGGGTGCAAGCGATTATTTTTCAGTACTTCCGGGTACGGCAAATGGGTGTGGTATTTGGGTGACGATGTACTTGTGGGTACGGTTGTAGCTGGGGGCGGTGGTTGTGGGGCGCCCCCTCCACCAGACTTCGTCTGGTCCCCCTCCC
>JAEYYP010000244.1 GCA_023428425.1 Pseudomonadota bacterium | reverse complement strand
GGTCTGGTCCCCCTCCCCCGCAAGCGGTGGAGGATCCCCGGCAACGTCACTGCCCGACAAAAGATCAAAGGGCCGCCCGTTTGCGGGCAGCCCTCTCAAGTCCAGTCCAAGCTTTGGCTGGTCAGCCGGCGTAGAGCTGCAGGCCGCCATCGACGCGGAGCAGCTGGCCGTGGATGAACTTGGCCTCGGGCGAGCAGAGGAACACCACCGCATCGGCGATCTCCTCGGGCTCGGCGTAGCGATCGAGCGAGACCTTGTTGGAGTTCATCTTGTCGGGATCGACGGTGCGTGTGGCCTGGAAGCGCGCGGTCTTGGACGGACCGGGGCTGACGACGTTGACGCGCACACCGTCCTTCTTCACTTCCTCGGCGAGGCAGCGGGTGTAGTGGGTGACGGCGGCCTTGAGCGTGGCGTAGATGCCACCGCCCGAGACGCCGATATGCGCGGCGACCGAAGCGATGTTGACGACGATGCCGTGCTGGCGCTCGACCATCTGCGGCACGAAGGCCTGTGTGACCAGCATGGTGCCGATCAGATTGTTGTTGGTGAGGGTGATCAGGTCCTCGTAGGTGATGCCGAGGATGTTGTTGGGCACCGGCTTGCCGCCGGCCGCGCCGATGTCGCCGCCGGCGCAGTTGACGAGGATCTCGACCGGACCGAACTTCTCCTCGATCTCCTTGCGCATCGCGGCGACGGCGTCGCGATCGCCGATATTGCCGGTGACGCCCATCGAGCGGACGCCGAGGCCCTCGATAGTCTTGACCATGACGCCCAGGTTGTCGGCTTCACCGTACTGGGCGGCGGCCTCCCAGGTCAGGTCGTGAACGACGACATCGGCGCCGCGAGCGGCGAGCTTGCGTGCCATGACACTGCCGAGCCCACGGCCCGAGCCCGTCACGAGGGCGATTTTACCTGCGAGATCCTTTGCCACTTCTGGCCTCCAATTCATTCAGAATGCGTTGTGCGAGCTGCCTGAACAGCCCGGCGTGAAGTCGCCGATCGGCCTACATCAAGCCCTGGGCTTTGAGATTCGCGGCGCTCTTCCGGTATTGTCCAAGTTCGTACTCGACGAGCTCGTGATCGGCATTGCGTTGCCAAGGCGTGCGCCAATCTTCGCCCGGCTCGTAGCGGTTCTTCTGCGCGGCGAGCAGGCAGGCGGCGAGCGCCTCGGCCTCCTTGGGGGCGTAGCCGTGCCACCACTCGGGCGTGTAGAGCTTGACGTGGCGATCATCGAGCGCACCGATCTCGATGCAGGCGATCATCTCGTCATTGTGCTCGGCGAGGATGTCGAACATCTCCTTGTGCGGCACGCAGCCGTCACCGGACGGGCAGCGGACGAGGCGGAAGCCATCGGGTTCGAAGACGACGCGGTAATCCTTCACGTGGCAGTGGCGTACGTAGGGCGCGATAACGCGGGTGAAGTCGAGCGGGCTTTCGGCGACCGGAAAGGTGTTGGCCATGTCGAAGACGATGCGGACATGCTCGCCGTACTCGTCGCAGAGGCCGACGAGTTCGCGCGAAGTGAAATCCTGGTGGTTCTCGATCAGCAGGGTAACGCCAGCCGCCTCGAGCTTGGGCACCACGGCCTCGAGCTTTTCGTGCACCGAGCTGACCAGCTCGTGCCATTTCTGCCCGGCGGCGGCGCGGTCGCCGCAGAGGATGGGTGTGAGCGCCACGCGGATATACTTCGCATCGAGCGCCTTGGCGCAGCGGATGAGCAGGTCCATGTCGCCATGCTGCAGGCCGGATGACAGCACCCGCTTCCAGCCGAGCGCGTCGAGACGCGCCTTCAGCGCGGCGAGCTCGGCATCGGACATGGTCTTGAACCAGCCCTCCCAGAGCTCGATGGCCTTGCCACCCAGTTCCTCGGTGAGCCTGATGAAGCCTTCGAGCCCGACACCGTTGGGGTTATGCCGCGGCGTACCGCTGCCCTGCAGGCCCAGGTAGTAGGTGAGGCCGTACGGGTTGAGGCCGGTCGTGAGTTTCATGCAGTCCCCCCATGCTCTTTGTTCGTTTGCGCGGTGCAGTTTGCATAGTGTGCCGCCGAATGCACCCTCGCCTTAAGCATCACCGCAGGCCGGCATCCACGGTAATGGACTGCTTGGTGATCATGCGGCTGTCGTCGGAGGCGAGGAACAGCACGGTGCGCGCGATCTCCTCGCCGAGCAGCACATGGTGCAGCGCCTGACGCTCGACCACGGCGTCGATCTGCTTGGGATCGGGGAACCACAGCCGCTTCTGCCGTTCGGTGATGACGGCACCCGGCTCGATGGAGTTGACGCGGATGTTGTCGACACCAAAGCCACGGCCGAGGGCACGGGTGAGCCCGACGGTGCCCGACTTGGCAATGGCGTAGACGGGCATGTTGGACGCGCCGCCACGCCAGGCGATTGACGAGAAGTTGATGATGGAGCCGCCGCCGAGCGCCTTCATCATCGGCCGGACGGCCTGGGCGGCAAAGAACTGCGGCTTGAGGTTGAGGCCCAGCGAAGCGTCCCAGAACTCTTCGGTAACGGCATCGATCTCGTGCCGCTGATCGTTCGCCGCGTTGTTGACCAGAACGCCGATCGGACCAAGCCGGTCGCGGGTGACCTCGATCGCGGCCTTGAGGGCCGGAATGTCGGTGACGTCGCAGGGGATGAACTCAGCCCCGGTTTCCGCGGTGAGGGCCCGGCCGTCCTCCTCGAGAATATCAACGAACGCAACCTTGCTGCCCTGGCCGGCGAAGGCGCGGACGATGTCGGCGCCGATGCCGCTCGCGCCGCCGGTGACAAAGACGACCCGCCCGGCGAGGCTCGGATACTGTGCGAAAGCAGGAATTTTCTGAAACCCTTGAATGAAATGCGGACTCCTCCACCCGGGAGGAGCCCGCGGGAGGCAGGCGGTCAGATGCGCTTCTGGGTCGCCGGATCGAAGAGGCAGGCGCGGGTCATGTCGACGGCGAGCGGCATGTTCTCGCCATTCTTCGGCGCTTCGTCCGGGGAGAAGCGGCCAACCACTTCGAGATCGCCGAACTTCAGCACGGCCATTGTCTCGGCGCCGGTCGGCTCCACGACCTCGACCGGAGCAGTCATCGTGGCGATGCCGGGCTTGCCGAGCGTGCTCGGACTCTGGCGGCTGAGGTGTTCCGGACGGATGCCGAGCACCACCTTGCGCGCCTTGGCCCTGTCCGCCACCCCGTCATGGAGCGGCAGGGTAGCCGAGCCGCCTGCCGCGAGCGGGAAAGTGACCGAAGGCGTGCCGTTGGCCGTCGAGATCTCGGCCTGGATGAAGTTCATCGACGGCGAGCCCATGAAGCCGGCGACGAAGATGTTGGCCGGCCGGTTGTAGATGGTATCGGGCTCGTCGAACTGCTGCACCTGGCCCTGGTGCATCACGGCGATGCGCGAGGCGAGCGTCATGGCCTCGACCTGGTCGTGCGTGACATACACGGTGGTCTTGCCGACGCGCTGGTGCAGCTTCTTGATCTCGGTGCGCATGTCGACACGCAACTTGGCATCGAGGTTAGACAGCGGCTCATCGAAGAGGAACAGCTTGGGATCGCGCACCAGGGCACGGCCCATGGCGACGCGCTGGCGCTGGCCGCCCGACAGCTGCGCCGGCTTGCGGTCGAGCAGATGCTCGATCTGCAGCAGCTTGGCGACGCGGCGGACGGCGCCTTCGCGCTCCGGCTTGGCCTGACCGCGCATCTCCAGCGAGAAACCGATGTTCCGCGCCACCGTCATGTTGGGGTAGAGCGCGTAGGACTGGAACACCATCGCGATGTCGCGGTCCTTGGGATGGACCTCGTTGACCACGCGCTGGTCGATGCGGATCTCGCCGGCGCTGATCGTCTCCAGACCGGCGATCATGTTGAGCAGGGTAGATTTCCCGCAGCCGGACGGCCCGAGCAGGACGAGGAATTCGCCGTCCGTCAGGTCTAGGTCGATGCCCTTCAGGACCTCGACGCTGCCATACTGCTTGCGGACGTTGTTGATGCTGAGAGTCGCCATCGGAAGATCATCCCTTGACGGAGCCGGCGGTCAGACCGCGGATGAAGTATTTGCCGGCGAGCACATAGACGACGAGGGTGGGCAGGCCGGCGATCATCGCCGCCGCCATGTCGACGTTGTACTGCTTCACGCCGGTGGTGGTGTTGACGAGGTTGTTCAGCGCGACCGTCACCGGCTGCGCGCCGCCCGCCGCGAAGGACGCCCCGAACAGGAAGTCGTTCCAGATCTGGGTGAACTGCCAGATGATCGTCACCACCAGGATCGGCAGCGACAGCGGCAGCATGATCTTGGTGAAGATTTGGAAGAAGCCGGCGCCGTCGATGGTCGCGGCCTTCACCAGATCGTCGGGGATGCTGACGTAATAGTTGCGGAAGAACAGGGTGGTGAAGGCGAGGCCGTACACCACATGGACCAGGATCAGCCCGCCGGCACTGCCGGCCAGCCCGAGGAAGCCCAGCGTCTGCGCCATCGGCAGCAGGATCACCTGCGACGGCAGGAAGCTGCCGAACAGGATCATGCCGAAGACGACGTTGGCGCCGCGGAACCGCCACTTGGTCAGGGCATAGCCGTTGAGCGCCCCGAAGACGGTGGAGATGACCACCGCCGGCCCGACGATGACGATGGAGTTGAGGAAATAGGGCGCCATGCCGCGGCAGTCGGCGCCGATGCAGGCGCGGTTCCAGGCATAGCTCCAGGCATCCAGGCTGAAATCGCGCGGCAGCGACAGCAGCGACCCGGTGCGGATTTCCTCCGGGCTCTTGAAGGAGGTGGCGATCATCAGCAGCAGCGGCAGCAGGTAATAGGCCGCGAACAGCAGGAGGATCAGGTACAGGCCCCAGCGGGCGATGCGGGCGCCGGTGCCCTGCGCCGGCGGCAGGGCGGAGGTCAGGCTAGACACGCTTGCCTCCCTTCAGTTCGGAATAGAGGTAGGGCACGATGATCGCCACCACGGTCGCCAGCATCATCAGCGCGCTGGCCGAGCCGATGGCGATCTGGTTGCGGCGGAAGGTCATCTCGTACATGAAGGTCGCCGGCAGGTCGGACGCATAGCCCGGACCGCCGCCGGTCAGCGCCACCACGAGGTCGTAGCTCTTGACCGCGAGGTGGGCGAGGATGACGAACGCGCTCATGAACACCGGCCGGATCGACGGCAGGACGATGCCCCAATAGATGCGCGGCAGGCTGGCGCCGTCGAGATAGGCCGCCTTGATGATCTCCTGATCGACGCCGCGCAGCGCCGCCAGGAACAGCGCCATCACGAAGCCGGAGCTTTGCCAGACCGCGGCGATCACCAGCGTGTAGACGGCGGTGTCCTGCTGGACGATCCAGTCGAAGGTGAAGCCGGGAAAACCCAGGTCGCGGACGAACTGCTGGATGCCGATGCCGGGGTTGAGGATCCATTTCCAGGCGGTGCCGGTGACGATGAAGCTGAGCGCCATCGGGTAGAGATAGATGGTGCGCAACGCCCCTTCGCCGCGGATGCGCTGGTCGAGCAGCACCGCCAGCAGGATGCCGACGATCAGGCTGATGCCGATGAACAGCCCGCCGAAGATCAGCAGATTCTCGATGGCGACGTACCAGCGCTCGATCCGCCACAGCTTGGAAAAGGCATCGGCGCCGACCAGCTCGTAGGACGGCAGCATCTTGGAGTTGGTGAAGCTGATATAGACCGTCCAGACGATGAAGCCGTAGACGAACAGCAGGATCGCCGCGAAGGACGGGGCGACCACCAGTTTCGACAGATGCCGCTGCGCCAGCGCGCGCAGCCCGCCCGCCTTGGGCGGGGTGGCGCTGCCGGGGACGGCCTCTTCTCCGGCTGCCGGCCGGTAGGATGGGGTCTGCAAGGTCATGGTGCGAGCCTCGTCGGCTTTTGGGCCGGCTTTCGGGCCGGCCTCGCACACGGATGCAGGTCGCGCATGTCGGTTCCCTCCCGTGACGCGGTGCTGTTGGACCGCTGCAAGACGGTCGTTCGCTTGGCGGTCACTGTACGCTGCCGATGATGGGCGGGGCGGACAATTTGGTAACGCGGCGCTTTCCCGGCGCCCGTGTTGTTACGTGGCTGTTACACAGAGCCCCGCCCGCCGGGCCGGGACGATGGTATGCCGATGCGGGCGCTGTTGCGCCGGGGCCGGGCGGACGCCATGGTCTCTCGGGTAAGTCTTTTGCGAAGAGGTCACGAGACGATGAACAGCCTGTCGGTCGGTCTGCTGGGGTTCGGCCTTGCCGGGTCGGTGTTCCACGCGCCGCTGATCCGGAGCGAACCGCGTCTGCGCCTGACCGCGGTCGCCAGCTCGCGCACCGACGACATCCGCCGCGCCGCGCCGGGTGCCGTGGCGATGACGGCCGAGGCGCTGATCGCCGACCCAGGCATCGATCTCGTGGTGATCGCCACCCCCAACACCAGCCACGCTCCCCTGGCCCGCGAGGCGCTGCTGGCCGGCAAGCATGTGGTGATCGACAAGCCGATGGCGACCAGCGCGGCGGAGGCCGGCGAACTGATCGACCTCGCCAAGCGGCAGGGACGGCTGCTGACCGTCTTCCACAACCGGCGCTGGGACAACGACTTCCTGACCCTGCGCGCCTGCCTGGAGGCGGGCGAGGTCGGCCGCCCCTATCACTACGAGGCGCATTACGACCGCTTCCGCCCGCAGATCAAGCAGGGCTGGCGCGAACGGACGCTGCCCGGCTCCGGCGTGCTGTTCGACCTCGGCGCCCATCTGATCGATCAGGCGGTGACCCTGTTCGGCCTGCCCGACCGCATCCTCGCCGATGTCGGCGCCCAGCGGCCGGACGCTGAGGTCGACGACTGGTTCCACATCGTGCTCGGCTATGGGCCGATGCGGGCAATCCTGCATTGCGGGACGGTGGTCTGCCGGCCGGGACCGCGCTTCCAGCTTCATGGCGACGGCGGCAGCTTCCTCAAGCACGGCATCGACGGGCAGGAGGAGGCGCTCCGCGCCGGCCGGATGCCGACCGGGGCGGATTGGGGCCGCGACGATCCCGAGAATCACGCCCTGCTGGTCCGGGCCGACGGGACGGAACGCCGGGTGGAGACGCTGCGCGGCGACTATCCTGCCTTCTACCGTGGTGTTGCCGCCGCCATCCTCGACGGCGCTCCGCCGCCGGTGACCGCCGGGCAGGCGCGCGACGTGCTGAGCGTGCTGGAGGCGGTGCGCAAGGCGGCGGGACTGCCTTAACTCCGCCAGGGCACCACGCCCGGCGGCAGGCGGCGGCCGAACCTGCCGGCGGCGAGCATCGCGGCCAGCACCACCAGGATGGCGATGAC
>JAEYYP010000227.1 GCA_023428425.1 Pseudomonadota bacterium | reverse complement strand
CGTTGATATCGGCATCGGCCACCTGCATCGGCTGGCTCAGCCGTCCCCCGTTGATCACCGCCAGCGTGTCGCAGAGCGACAGCAGCTCGTCGAGATCCTGGCTGATGACGACTATGGCCGAGCCCTGCGCGGCGAGATCGACCAGCGCCTGATGGATCGCCGCCGCCGCGCCCGCATCGACGCCCCAGGTCGGCTGGCTCACCACCAGCACGCCGGGCTTCTGCAGGATTTCGCGGCCCATGATGTACTTCTGCAGGTTGCCACCCGACAGCGATCCTGCCATCGACGCGGGTCCCAGCGCCTTGACTGCGAACGAGGTGATGACCTCGCCGGCATAGGTTTTTGCGGCGCTCGAGTTGATCAGCCCCCCCTGCACCATGCCGAGCCGGTCGCGCGCGGTGAGTATGGTGTTGTCGCTCAGGGTGAAATCGGGCACGGCGGCATGGCCGTTGCGCTCCTCGGGCACGCTTGCCATGCCCTTGAGCCTGCGCTGCTTGGCAGTGAGCCGGCCGATCCGCGCCCCGTCGACGGTGATGGCTTCGGCATCCGAGCACGGCGCCTCGCCCGAGAGCGCCAGCAGCAGCGCGTTCTGCCCGTTGCCGGCGACCCCGGCAATGCCGAAGATCTGGCCGGCCCGGACGGTGAAGGTGATGTCGCTGAGCACGATGCCGAACGGCCCGGTGCCCGGAAGGTTGAGCCGGTTGACGATCAGCCGCTCCGCGCCGAAAGCGCGGCCGGCGGGCTTGCTGATCTGCTTGAGGCCCGCGCCGATCATCTTTTCGGCCATCGAGCGGCTCGTTTCGACCTTGGGGTCGCAGGTATCGACCAGCTTGCCGCCGCGCAGGATCGTCGCCGTGTCGCACAGCGCCTTGATCTCGTGCAGCTTGTGCGAAATGTAGAGGATCGAGCAGCCCTCGCTCGCCAGTTTGCGCAGCACCACGAACAGCTGCTCAACCTCCTGCGGGGTGAGCACCGAGGTCGGCTCGTCCATGATGAGGAGGCTGGGGTTCAGCAGCAGCGCGCGCACGATCTCGATGCGCTGCCGTTCGCCCACCGACAGCGTGGAGACGGTGCGGTGCGGGTCGAGCAGCAGGCCGTATTGCTGCATGACGGCGCGGATCTTCGCTTCCAGCTCGCGCTGCGGTACCTTGGTGTCGAGCCCCAGCGCGATGTTCTCGAGCACCGTCATCGCCTCGAACAGCGAGAAATGCTGGAATACCATGCCAATGCCGAGCTTGCGCGCCGCCTTGGGGTTGGCGACGGCGATCGGCGCTCCGTTCCACCGGATTTCGCCCGCATCGGGCTGCATGATGCCGTAGATCATCTTGACCAGGGTGGACTTGCCGGCCCCGTTTTCGCCGAGCAGGGCATGAATCTCGCCGGGCATAACGGCGAAGCCGACATCGTCATTCGCCAGCACGCCCGGGAAGCGCTTGGTGATGCCGCGGAGCTCTAGGCGGGGAACTGGGCTAGTCTGCAACAACGGCTCCCGAGCTGATGGTGACCGGCCATGTGTTCGCGTTGACTTCCCGCCGGCCAGCATGGACGATGATTTCCGCGGCCGCCAGCGCTGCGATCACCTCGGGGCGCTTGTCGCCCAGGCTATCCGGGAAGGCCTTGCCGCCGATCGGCAGCACCAGCCGGTCGAGCGCGGCGGCGGGGAAACCTTCGTCGAGGTACCACGAGCGGAAGCGGGCGCGCTTCGTCTTCGAGCCGACCATGCCGACATAGGGGGCATCTGCCCGCTGCAGCGCCTCGGCGGCAATCAGGAAATCGAGCGCGTGATCGTGGGTGAGGATGACGTAGGACGAGCCCGCCGGCGCTGCGCGGACCACCGCTTCGGGCATGGCCACGGCATGGGTGGTGATGGTGGCCGGCAGGTCGGTGAGTTCGTCGGGTCGGGTGTCGACGACGTGGACATGCAGCGGCAACGCCGACAGGGCGCGCGCCAGGGCATGGCCGACATGGCCCGAGCCGAAGAGGTAGACATGCGGACGCGCGGCGTGTTCGGCGGCGAGGCGGGCCTTCAGCCGTTCAACAGTTTCCGTCGTGAGCCGGCGCAGCGCCACATCGACACGGCCACCGCAGCACTGTCCGATTTCCGGGCCGAGGGGGATGTCGAGATCGTCCTCATGCCCGCCGTTCCGCAACACCTGCCGCGCACGGTCGATCACCATGTACTCGAGAGCACCGCCGCCGATGGTGCCGGTCTGCGCTTCGGCGGAGATGAGCATGAAGGCTCCGGCTTCGCGGGGCGACGAGCCGCGAACGGCGGAAAGCTCGGCGATGATGACGGAGGTGACACTGCCGGCGCAGGCGATGAAGGTGTCGATTTGCGCGACGGACAAGGTCATTGGGGGGAGTACCCCTCGAACGAGCGTACTGCGTACCCCCACCCTAGCTCTGCTAGCTCACATGCGTTCGCAAGCGTCGCTACCCTCCCCGCATGGGGGAGGGTGGGGTGGCCCACTTCGACCGACGGAACACCGACGCCCACCGCCCCCCTTGTGGGGGAGGTAGCGGAGCTTGGCGCCTTGGCGCCTAGCGCAGCTAGGAGGGGGGTGGGCACTATACTCAAGCCTTCACCCTCCGCATCCGCTCTACCGCCATCAGCACGCGCTCGGGCGTGGCGGGCATGTCGAGCGCCGGATCGACGCGGTAATCCGCGACCGACGCCACCGCCATGGCCAGCGCCTCGACCACCGAGTAGCCGAGCACCAGTGGCGGCTCGCCGACGGCCTTCGAACGCCCGATGGCCGGCTCCTTGTTCACCGACCATTCGGCAAGGCTGACGTTGAAGACCGGCGGCACGTCTGACGCCAGGGGAATCTTGTAGGTCGAGGGCGCGTGCGTGCGCAGTTGCCCCTTCTGATCCCACCACATTTCCTCCGTGGTCAGCCAGCCCATGCCCTGCACGAAGCCGCCTTCCACCTGCCCTATATCGATCGCCGGGTTCAGCGAGCGGCCGACATCCTCGAGCACGTCCGCGCGATCGACCTGATACTCGCCGGTCAGGGTGTCGATGGTGACTTCCGAGCAGGCGGCGCCGTAGGCGAAGTAGTAGAACGGCCGCCCGGTGCCGTTGGCGCGGTTCCAGTGGATTTTCGGGGTCATGTAGAACCCGGTGGCCGAGAGCTGAACGCGGTTCATCCAGCAACTGGTCGCCAGTTCGTCGAAGGGCACGAACTGCTGACCACAACGGATGCCACCGAACTCCCACGCCACTTCGGTCGGCTCGACCTCGTACATCCTGGCGGCATGCGCAGCCATGCGCGCCTTGATCTGGTTGCAGCCATCGAGGGCTGCCATGCCGTTGAGGTCGGTGCCCGACGAGGCGGCGGTCGCCGAGGTGTTCGGCACCTTGCCCGTGTTGGAGGCGGCGATCTTCACCTTGTCGAGCGGGATGCCGAACGCATCGGCCACCACCTGCGCCACCTTGATGTGCAGCCCCTGCCCCATCTCGGTGCCGCCATGGCTGAGATGCACGGACCCATCGCGATAGACGTGGATCAGCGCGCCGGCCTGGTTGTGCCAGGTGGCGGTGAACGAGATGCCGAACTTCACCGGCGTCAGTGCGATGCCCTTCTTCAGCACCCGGCTGGTCTTGTTGAAGGCGATGACCGCCGCGCGCCGCTTCTGGTAGTCGGCCGACTTCTCCAGATCATCCACCACCCGGTGGATGACGTTGTCCTCGACGGTCTGGTGATAGGGCGTGATGTTGTCGGTGTCAGTCCCGTAGAAATTGCGCTTGCGCACTTCAAGCGGATCGAGCCCGAGGTCGTAGGCGATATGCGCGATCCAGCGCTCGGCTGCGACGATCCCCTGCGGGCCGCCGAAGCCGCGGAAGGCGGTGTTGCTGACAGTGTTGGTGTAGAGCGGCAGCGAGTTCACCCGTACCGCCGGATACCAGTAGGCATTGTCGGCGTGGAACAGTGCGCGGTCGGTGACCGGACCGGAGAGGTCGGCCGAAAAGCCGGCGCGCGCCGCGAATGTCGCCGCGACCGCCTGTATCTTGCCGTCGGTATTGTAGCCGACGTCGTAGTTGACGACGAAATCGTGGCGCTTGCCGGTGATCTGGAAATCGTCGTCGCGGTCGGGACGGATCTTCACGGCCGCGTTGAACTTCTTGGCGGCAACCGCTGCCACGGCAGCGAAAAGGTTACCCTGCGTTTCCTTGCCGCCGAACCCCCCGCCCATGCGGCGCATATTGACGGTGACCGAGGCGTGCGGCACGCCCAGCACCTGCGCCACCATCACCTGGATTTCGGTCGGGTGCTGGGAGGACACCTGCAGCGTCACCTCGTCGTCCTCGCCCGGGATGGCGAGCGCGATCTGGCTTTCGAGGTAGAAGTGCTCCTGGCCGCCGATCACGACCTTGCCCCTGGCGCGGCGCTCGGATTTTGCCAGCCCCGCGTCGACATCGCCGCGTTCGAGCTTCAGCGGCTCGGTAACCAGGGTGCCGCCGGCAATCAGCGCGGCTTCCACATCGGTGACATGCGGCAGGTCCCGATACTCGATCCGCGCCAGCCTGGCGGCGCGACGGGCGGCGTCACGGGTCTCGCCGATCACGGCGAAGATCGGCTGGCCCCAGTAGTGCACCTTGGTTTCGGCAAAGACCGGCTCATCATGCTTGTGCACGGAGCTGATATCGTTCTCGGCCGGAATGTCGGCATGCGTCAGCACCCCGATCACTCCGGGAGCGGCGCGGACAGCATCGAGATCAACCGAGGCGAGCTCGGCATGGGCCCGGGTCGAAAGTCCGAGATAAGCGTGCAGCAAGCCTTCGGGCTCGGCGAGGTCATCGATATATTCGGCCCGGCCAGCCACCTGCTTGATGGCGGAATCGTGCGGGGTGGAGACGTGGAGCGGCGAACCGGTGACGATGGGGGACTGCTTGTTCATGAGCGCCTCACGGTAAGCTCGGTGCGTACCCCCCTCCTAGCTCCGCTAAGGCTTCGCCCAGGCTTCGCTACCTCCCCCGCAAGGGGGGCGGTGGGGAGTCTCACTCCACCGGTGCAACGC
>JAEYYP010000216.1 GCA_023428425.1 Pseudomonadota bacterium | reverse complement strand
AGAGAAAACGTACCGTCGATCTGTCGTGTTGCCCGATCTTTCGATCAGACCGCAAGAACCTCGCCGTCCACGTTTCGCTTTATTCCTGTATTCACAATGTCAAAGAACTGACCCTGTTCACGGCTCTCGCCGGCAGCGTCGGTGAAGGCTAAGCCTTCGAATTTCGAGGAACAGAAGACTTACTCCGGTTGCCCGGCAGCTCGTCTGCCCATTCCAGGATACTGATCAGTGGGAGCGGCTGGCGCTCGGCGTCGTTCAGTGACGCGGTGTATATGGGCAGCCCGATTTCCTGTCAACACCCCTCGTGAATGAAACATGACGTTTCTATCGCGGTCGCCGGGGCGGGCTGTGGATAACTCTGACGAAGCCCCGGAGTGCCGGGCCTTTCCGCCACCTTCGCCCCGAGGCAAGGGGCGCTCGAGCCTGCGCGCTGCCGGTTGCAATCGCGTCGAGACTGCTGAAGCATGCGGCGATCGAGGACGCCTACCTGTGACTGACCCGACTACCGGACGCGCGAATGCCCTTGTCGATCGCGTGCGCAAGCGTCGCGAGATCCTGGCCATGCCCGAAGCCATCGTGCTGCTCGATGCACCGGCCGGCATGGGCAAGTCCGTGCTGCTGGCGCAAGTCGCCGCAGAGCTCAGGCTACCTGTTCACCGCTCGCCTTCTGTCCCGCCCGCCACCGACGACCTGACGCTTTGGGACATCCCGCCGGGCAGCGCGCCCGACGCCCTGCCCGAGGCATTCGTGTCAGGAGCACGGCGCATACTGATCGCCAAGCGCCCCGAAACGGAACTGCCCTCTCTCGCCCGCGCCAGCGTCTACGGTCGTGTCCGTCGGCTGGGGGTGGCCGACCTGCTGTTCGAGCGAGACGAACTGCGTGCGGCCATGCCGGCGCGGCTGGCGGACCGCGTGCTAATCGTGTCGCACGGCTGGCCGATGTTGATCGGATACTCGGGCGAGCCCGCTCAACTCGCCGCATTCCTTACCACAGAGCTGCTGACGCCGATGAGCGCCAGGCAGCTGTTGAAGCTGGCTGCATGGCTCGATGACCAGACTGCTGACACCGGGCGGGCCGAGCTGCTGCCCTTGCTGGAGCCGGTGCGCCCTGCCCTCGCCCGAGCCCTGATCGCCGTGTTGGCGCGCCGCCGGGCAGATCCCGGGCAGGCAGCGGAACTGGCATCTGCCTATGAGGCCGCGGGCCAGCCCACCGACGCAGTCACCACTTGGCAGTCGATCGGCCGCTATGATGAGGCCTTCGCGGTGTTCGCGGCTGGCGGCGGCCGATTCTACCTCTACCGCCATGGTGCGGCCGCCTTCGACCAGGCACTGGCCGGGTTCCCGCCCGGCTATGCGCAAGGTAACGACACTCTGGTCATGAGCTTTGCCATGCAGGCTCTGAAGCATGGCGAGGTGGCACGGGCCCGTCGCCTGATCGCCGACCGCTTCGGCAGCGGGGTCAACGACTTCCACAGCGTGTTCAGCAACCGCGACCGCTACAGCACCGACCTGCTCGCCTTCCGGGTGGTGATGCTGATCTATGAAGACTACCAGCTCACCGACACTCTCTTCCAGCAGGTGTTCGACACCCTCGGCGACCTGCCGCTCGACGACCACATCGTGCGCGGCAGCTTCTACAACTCCGTGCTTGAGTTCTACATCCGCGGCCGTCGGCTGGCCGCTGCCGAAGATGTGGCGCAGCGCGCACTCTATCATTACGAGCAGGCCGGGGTGCCGATGCTCGCCTTCTATATCAGCCTGCATCAGGCGTTGATGCGGCTGCTGATGGGCGACGCCGCCAACGCTCGCCAGCACGCCGAACAGGCGGAGCGCTACCTGCACGCCGTGGCGTTCGACAGCCCCGGCGACGAGCGGCTGCTGACCCTGCTCAAGGCCTGCATCGACTATGAGGGGGGCAAGCCGGAGCCGCTGGCGCGATTCCTGTCGACCGAGCTCGACGACTTCGTCCATGGGGAAATCTGGCCCAGCCTCATCGAGTTCGCGCTGCACTATGGCAGTCAGGCCCTGACCGAACACTTCTCCACCCTGGCGGCGCGCAACTTCCTCGAGCGCTGGCGCGTCTATCAGGTGTCGAACCGGCAGTTCGGGGTGATGATCGAGCTGCGCGAGGCCGCCATCCTGCAGAATGCCAATCGCTGGGGCGAGGCAGCCGAAAAGGTCGCAGCGCTCGCGACGCGCGTTACCCGCTCGTGGGTCGCGGCAGCGGGCGAGGAACTGGAGCGGCTGAACGATCGCGACGAGATCGTGCAGGCGATGATCTGGCTCCGCCACATCGTCTGGGAGCAACCGACCCGGCCGCACCTCGAAGTTCAGCTCGGCCACATCATCGCCAACCTCAACATCACGGGTCGCCAGCGCATGTGCGCCGAGGTCTGGCTCGCCTTCGTCCACAAGCGGCAGCGCAATCTGTCGCGGGCGCGCGCCCTGCTCCAGAAAGTGTTCGAGGAGGCCGCGCGGCTCGGCGCCATCGCCCCGCTGTCGGAGGAGCGGGTATTCCTCAGCGAACTGATCGAACAGCAGCGGATCGGCGAATATCTGGAAATCTCGCCGGCGGTGCGTCAGGTGCTGCGCCGCCTGCGCGACGGCGGCCTGCCCAACTCGGCACTCGGAGCGCAGAACGGCCTCAGCCGGCGCGAGACCAAGGTGCTGCTGATGATCTCGGAAGGCTCATCCAACAAGTTCATCGCCAACGCGCTGGGACTGAGCGAGGCAACGGTGAAATTCCACCTTTCCAACGTCTACCGCAAGCTCGGCTGCAAGCACCGCCGAGAGGCGATCAGCGCCGCCCGGGCGCTCGGCCTTGTGAACTGAAACCTAGACGATTTAGTCGAAAACCTAGCCGTCATTGCGCCTTGAGCGATCGGCCCCGCTGTTGCGAAGCTCACTTATCGGGCTTGTGCGACCGCGAGGTGACACCGGCTCAAGCGGCGCGGACACATCCGGCCGGATACTCCCGCGCGTGGGGCAATACGCGCGGGGCGGGCACATAACGGGACAGGGAACGTTCAGCATGACCATGCAAAAGCTACTGGCAGCGACTGCACTCTCCACCCTCATGCTGGGCGCCGCGCCCGCCATGGCGGTGACGGTGACCATGAACACCGTGCAGATCTTCGGCACCGTCGATCCGGCCAAGATCTCCGACTACACCGACTACATGGCGGCCGTGAATCTCTACGACGGCCTCGTCTCGGTGGATGCCTCGGGCAACATCATTCCCGAGCTGGCCGAGAGCTGGACGGTGTCGGATGACGCCAAGGAAGTCACCTACACGCTCAACGCCAATGCGAAGTTCGCCGACGGCTCGCCAGTCGAGGCGAGCGACGTGGTCTACACCGTCGAGCGCCTGCTGCGCATCAACCAGGGCCCGGCCAACCTCTTCGCCGGCGTGCTGACTCCCGGCTCCGTGACGGCCGTCGACGCCCGGACCGTGAAGTTCACCCTCTCGAAGACCTTCGCGCCCTTCCTCACCACTGTGCCCGCCATCCTGATCCTCAACGAGGAACTCGTGACGGCAAACTCCGGCGATGACGATGGCCAGACCTGGCTCGCCACCAATGTGGCCGGCGCCGGTGCCTACAGCCTCAAGAGCTGGGATCGCGGCAGCCAGATGACGATCACCCGCAATCCCGACTACTGGAAGGGTTTCGGCGAGGGTCCGATAGATGAGGTCCGCTGGATCATCACCAATGACGAGGCCACCGTGCGCTCGCTCGCCGCTTCGGGCGAGCTGACCATGTCGAGCCAGTTCCAGTCGCCGGCCACCTACTCGGCGCTCGAGGCGATGGGCCGCTTCTACATCGCCAAGGAAGAGACCTCGACGGCCTTCTACCTCAAGCTCAACACCAAGCTGGCGCCGACC
>JAEYYP010000208.1 GCA_023428425.1 Pseudomonadota bacterium | reverse complement strand
TGGGGCGCCCTTCCCGGAGGTCTAGCTTAGAGGAAACCGCCCTCCTTGGCGGCAGTGTCGTACGCAGCCTTCACGTCCTTGAGGGCCTGGGCGGCATCCTCCTTGCCGGCGATGAAGTCGGCGAGTTCCGACGACAGGGCCGTGTGCAGCAGGCCCATGTAGGGCTGCATCGGGTAGGCGCGGGCGCCGGCATTGGCATTGGCGATCACGCCGACCGCGGCCGGGCCCGGGGTGTAGCCCTTGACCAGCCAGGTCGCGACTTCGGCATTCTTGGCAACCATGTCGGGGTTGATGCCATGAACCATGGCGCGGAACGAGGCCTCGGCATCTTCGTCCGAGATGTTCTTGGCAATGGTGAAGCCATCCCACCAGAGCGCTGCCGCCGGGATCGAGCCGCCACCGATGGTCGGCGCGGCAGCGAGCACGGTGTTGGCGACGACGCCATCGACGGCGCCCTCGTCATCGAGCGTGGCGCCGGCGAGCGAGCCCCACTCGTTCATGATCGCAACCTTGCCGGCCTCGTACTCTGCCTTGATCGAGTTGGCGTCGAAGGTCAGGTAGTCGGGATCCATGTACGCGGTCATGGCGCGCATGGTCTCGAGCACCTTCAGGCCGTTCTCGTTGTCGATGGCGAGCTCGGCCGAGCCGGGCGCGAAGAACTCGGCGCCGGTCCCGAGGTACGTGTTCACGAACTCGGCAGCGAGGTCCCAGCCCGGCTTCACGCTGGCGGCCAGCGGATATTCGAGCAGGCCGGCATCCTTGATCGCCTTGGCTGCGGCGAGCACGTCCTCGTAGGACGTCGGCGCCGCGACGCCGGCCTGCTCGAGGATGTCCTTGCGATAGAACATGTGCTGGCCGTTGCCCATGAAGGCGATGGCCATCACCTTGCCGTCGATCTTGATGAGCTGGTTGGGCAGCAGGTCCTGGCCGTACTTGGCGACGAGGTCGTCGAGGGGACGGATGAGGTCGCCGTTGAGCAGCGGCACGATCGAGTTGTTGGCGACGACGGCGACGCTGTACTCGGCCGGGTTGATGGTCAGCGCCGGCACCTGCAGGTTCTTGTGCTCGGCGGTGGCGTTGGCCGTGACCTTCACCGCGTCGGTGGCGCACTCCTCGGCGGTCGTGTTGATCAGGCGCAGGGCCTCGAAATCGTTCGAGAGGATGCGCACCGAGCCTGCGGTGATGCCGCAGTCGGCGAAGGCCGCGCCTGCGCCGAGGCAGAGGGCTGCGACGGATACCGTGGCTGCCAGAATATGCTTCATGATGGTCTCTCCTGTGAGACCCGGGGCCGCAAGGCCGGCCGGGCCGAATTCTCTCCCGCGCATGGCCAGATGGGCTCGAAACCTACCATAAGCCGTCCCCGACCCTGCGATGACGACGACGCTATGACAACTTTGCATACGAATGCAATCCTAAATTGCATTCGTATGCATCACGGAATCCCGCCTGCCGCTTTCGTGGTCGCTGCGTCAAGCTGGCCGACGCTCAGGAATCGTGCAGGAGCGCGGAGAAGGCTACGTGGCCCAGGAAATTCGAAAGCCTGAGAAGCTGGCGGAGAGAAAGTCCGACTAATATCCGTCTATCGGGGTCTACTGGCGAAACCGAAGACAAAGGCAAACCGGGGGTTTCTGAGGCCTCGCGTCTATACACGTCCACCCGCATTGACTACAATCAAGGGCAATCGCTTAGGGTCAGTCTTAGGGGTGCTTCCACAAATGGCAATTCAGGCCAAACGACTATCGGCCCGGTTTGTCGAAACCGTCACTGCGCCTGGCATGCATGCCGATGGCGGGGGGCTTTACCTCAACGTGAGTCCTAAGGGGGCCAAGCGCTGGGTGCTGATCTACTTCTCCGCGGGAAAGCGGCGTGAGCTGAGTTTGGGTAGCCTCGAAACCCTCACGCTCGCAAAGGCCCGCGACAAGGCGGCCGAAGCGCGGGCGTTGGGCGACCCCATTGCAGCCCGCGAAGAGGCTGAGGCCAAGGTCCGTGCCGAAGCGGCTGCAGCCGAAGCGGCGCCACAACGCACATTCGGGGTTTTCGCGGAAGAGCTGGTCAAGGCGCTTGCGCCCGGCTTCCGCAACGCCAAGCATCTTGATCAGTGGCGCATGACACTGTCGATCGAACGCGAGAAAGATAAGTCGTGGAAGGATAGCGGCTATTGCATCGCCCTACGCCCCAAGTCACTCGACGCCATTTCCACTGAGGACGTTCTTGGCGTTCTGCAGCCGATATGGAGCACCAAGGCCGAAACCGCCTCCCGGCTGCGCGGGCGCATTGAGCGGGTATTGGACGCGGCCAAGGCCAAGGGGTACCGCGAAGGGGAGAACCCCGCCCGCTGGCGTGGGCACCTAAATTCACTCTTGCCGAAACGTCTGAAGCTCACACGCGGCCATCACGCCGCCATGCCCTACGCGGACGTACCCGCGTTGGTGAGCAAGCTTCGCGAGGCTCGCGGGGTTGGCGCCCTGGCGCTCGAGTTCGCTATCCTCAACGCCTCCCGAACGGGTGAAGTGATCGGCGCCAAATGGTCGGAAATCGACCGTGCCAATGAACTGTGGGTGATCCCAAAAGAACGCATGAAGGCGGGGCGCGAGCATCGCGTCCCCCTCACCCGACGCTCCCTCGCAATTCTCGACACGCTGGCGGAAACTCGGACCAATGACTTTGTCTTTCCCGGCACCGCGCGTGCGAAAAGTCATATCTCAAACATGACATTGGCCACGGCTTTGGCAACGGCCGGCGCTGGTGCCTTCACAGTTCACGGGATGCGGTCCACCTTCCGCGATTGGGTGGGTGAGGAAACCAGCTATCCCGAAACGCTGGCAGAACAGGCCCTCGCGCACATCGTCGGGGACGCAACCGAACGAGCGTACCGGCGCGGCGACGCGCTGGCGAAGCGCAAGAAACTCATGGAGGCGTGGGCTACGTACATCGAGCCCAAGGCAACCGGACACAACGTTGTGCCGCTCAAGTCGGGGAAACCACGAAAGAGCGCATAGCGTCCGAACGCATGGGGATAGGCCGGCCAGCCGAAAGCGGGGCACACCTCCCGTTTCCCCATGCGACACAAGGTGAAGTCGCAGAGGTAGCGATGCATCCTGACCTTGCAATCAGTCGGTCGAAGATACTCCTCGACGTACAGTTCGGACACCTAGATAGGGACGCAGCGCAGGCGCTCGCAGATGCGCAAGGGATTGGGTCGCTTTTGCCTCGGCCTGACCTAGCCTCGCCTCTTTATGATCCGCTCCAGGAACCTCGTTGGACGCTAATGATGGCGGTCACCTGGGTCGGCTTTCGCCGCATTGACCTCGTCCAAAAATATTGGAACCTAGTCAGAGCTGCGACAGGTAGATGGGTGAGGTCAGCAAGCGGCTACGTTGTCGCGACTGAAGAGCCTGTTTGGCTTCATGCGGTAAAGACGACTCTGCACGACGACGAGTTTGCGGACGGCGGTCCTGTCCCGAACAGCTTTCCCAAAGGGTGGCAATTGCTCCGGCAACGGCTCGCAGCGGGTTATGTCAGGGGCTACGGGCGTGATCTAACGGCCGGACTGGAAGCAGATGTACGCCTAATTCCGAAGGAAAACTGGAACTCGCTGATGATATGCGCTGCCGGGGGGCAAGACGCGCTTCGTATGATGTCGAGCGAGGCCGTCCGATACATCGGCATTGAGTTTGATCAGAAAGACCTGATGTCGATCTTTCATCCAGTTCCCGTGGCAGACGCAATCAGCGAAGGCAGTTGTGGGCTGCCGTCTCGCGAAGTTGGGGGCTCGGTAAGTGGCGAGGAGCCTCTAGGAGCGTCTGCCGAAATCGAGGAGTCGGGGCTGACGTCTCTGATGAAGGACATTTCAAAAGGGGTTTCTGATTTGTGGCCCAACCCGGCCGACATACCTTCCCGCCGCATCGACAGGCTCGAACAGCTGGGCAAATGGTTCAAGGCGAGAAACCAGACGGCGCCCAGTAACGACACATTTGACAGATTCTTCAAGCGAGACCCCCGCTTCCGCAGTTAGCCGCAAATGTCCGCAGCGCACGCTTGCCCAATGCGCCCCATGTCGTGAGCGCGCATCGTCCAGTCATCCGCAATTGACCGGAGATGGACACAAGTGGAAACCTCGCCCCTCGCCTACCCCTTCCGCCAGTTCTGTAAGAACGTCGGCATCTCGATTGCCCAAGGCTACATCGAGATCAATGCCGGCCGCCTGAAGGCACATAAGCGCGGCACCAGCACGATCATCAAAGCCGAGGACGCCAAGGCGTGGCTCGATGCATTGCCCGCCTTCGGTTCGAAGCAGGCCGCCTGAGCACCCTCCCCAAAGATTGGGGAGCTAAGCCCTGGCAGGCCGCTCCCCGGAAAGTACGCAATGAACATTTACTCCACCGCGGCCAATGTCCGCAATGATAAACCGCATCACCTACCGCTTCCGCCCATCGACTTGACCCCGGCCGGGCGCGTGATCTGGCTTCGTACCCATCGCGCCGCCGCGACCTGCAACCTGCTCGCGCAGATTGCCGGCATTGGTCCGCAGGAGGCGCGCTGATGCTGCTCTCCGACAAGAAGGCCGACGACCCCAAGCCCGACAAGTGGCGCATTCAGAAGCGCTGGAACAACACGCACCGCGTCGAGCGCGCCGCCCATGCCGCCGTTGCCAAGGCCCTGCGCTCCGGCGCCCTCACTCGTGGCAAGTGTTGGTGCGGCTCGCTCAAGGTCGAAGGACACCACGAAGATTACAGCCGTCCGCTCGACGTGACTTGGCTTTGCCGCCGTCACCACCTCGAACTGCACGCCAACGCTCGGAGGGCAGCGAAATGACCGAGCGCATCGAGCTCGACGGAGGCACCGTCACCAACGCCACGGTGGTGACCGCCAAGGGCGCATACGTCAATCCTGCCCACATCGGCCAACTCCGCTTTTACGTCTCGCACAATGGACCGGATGGCGAGTGGTATCTTTGGGACGGCTCCTCCTATGACGACGCCATCATCATCGCGGAGAACGCCCGCCGCTTGTTCGGCATCGCCGAGCCGGTCAACGACCGGGTTAGCGGAGGTAGCAAATGACCCGTGCCAATATCGCTGCCTTCAAGGCCAAGACCGTAGCGCTGATTGATGTACTCAAGCTGACAAGTGAGGAAGTTGTTGGGCTCGGCTTGACCCTCGCCGCCTCCTACGGCGCTCACCTCCCGCGTCACGTACTGCGGCAGATGCTCGATAAATCTGTGACGGACGCCAAAGGGCTACCCGAGACACCGGAACGGCTCCGCGACCGAGTATTGGCTCAGATGGTCGAGACCGCGCGCGCCGCCATGGCCCAAGGTCGTGACGGCTGGGAAGCTCTGACGCTGGCCTATCGGGAAACTCCGCCTGACGTCATAGCCGAAGCGTGGACACGCGCCACCGACGACAGGACCGCCGATTGGTGGTCCAGCGTAGAGATGACGTTGGAAGCCTCCCCCACAAGGGCGGGCGAAAGCGAGGTGTCGGAATGACGCTCGCACAGGCACAGAGTAATCCGGGGTTCATACCGGAAATCGAACAGAACTTCCTCGGGGCTGTGCTTCGGGGTGGTGACCACAGGGCAGCGCTCGCCCGAGTCGAGGAACAGCACTTCATCGAGCCGATGCATCAGGCGGTGTTCGCCGCCATCCAGCGTGCGCACGAAGCCTACGGCACGACCACCTTGCCGACCGTCGCGAAGATCATCCCGGCTCAGGTCGCGGATGACTTCAAGAAGGCCACCGGCATGTCGATCGGTCGATATCTGGCGGAGTGCATCGGCAATACGACCTATGAACCGGCCACATCCCGGATCGGCGCCAAGGCGGTGTTGTCGCAGTGGGCCCGGATCAACCTGGGGCACGAAGGCGGCTTGCTGGCATCGGCCGCCGCCGATCCCGCCGCCGATCCGCTACAGCTGGCCCGCATCATCGGCGCTCAGGTCGACGAGGTGACTTCCCATCTTCGCCGTGGCCGTCGCGGCAAAACCCGGTTCCGCATCTCCGAAGCCGCCGACGCGGCGCTGGTGGCCGCCCGTGAGGCTCGGGAGCGCAAAGGGCTGGTCGGCATCACCTCCGGCCTGATCGACCTCGACCGCGCGATGGGTGGTTTCCTGCGCCGTGACCTGATCGTCATCGCCGCCCGCCCCTCCATGGGCAAGACCACGCTCGCCACTAGCATCTCGACGGCAGCAGCGCGCTCCGGCGTTGGTGTCGGCATGTTTAGTATGGAAATGGACGCCGCCAAGCTCGGGGCCCGGTACGTCTCCGACATCGCGCATGATCGCGGCCATCGGATCCCCTACCAGTCGATCATCACCGGCCAGATTTCCGAGGATGACGACTACGCCATTGAGCAGGCCAATGCCGAGTTCCGCAACCTACCTTTCTGGGTTGAGGACGCGGCCGGGCTCACGATGTCGGAAATCCGCGCCAAGACCGAGGCTATGCTTGCCGATGCCGAGGAAGCCGGAACGCCGATTGGCATGCTGGTTCTCGACCACCTGACCAAGATCAGGCCATCGCAGCGCTACGCCGGCAACCGGACAAACGAGGTGGGCGAAGTCACGGACGGGCTCAAGGAGCTTGCCCGCGAACACGACCTGGCCGTGGTGCTACTGAGCCAGTTGAACCGCGGCGTGGAAGGCCGGGACGACAAGCGCCCCCAGCTGATGGACCTCCGCGACAGCGGCACCATCGAGCAGGACGCCGACGCCGTGCTGTTCCTCTACCGGGAAGCCTACTACCTCGAAAAGGCGCCGCCCACCGATCGGTCGAAACTGGTTGAGTGGGAAGCCGACCTGCATGCGGTCCGCAACAAGGGCGAGCTTGCCATCGGCAAGCAGCGCAACGGGCCGCTCTCCACCATCCCCCTGTTCATGGACGTAGCCTGTTCGGCCGTCCGCAATGCCGCACGGGAGTTTTGACCATGGGCCGCATCCGCACCATCAAGCCCGAATTCTTCACCCACGAAGCCCTGTTCGATGCCGAAGCCGAAACCGGCCTGCCACTCCGCCTCGCGTTTGCCGGACTATGGACGCAGAGCGACCGCGACGGCCGCTTCCTCTGGCGTCCCCGCACCCTGAAGAGCGCGATCATGCCATTCGACGAAGTAGACTTCGGACGCGTGCTCGACGCGTTGCTGACGCGTGGATTTCTCGTCCAGTACGTATCGGAAGGGCGCGAAATCGGGGTGATCCCCTCTTTCGGCCGGCACCAGGTGATCAACCACCGGGAAAGCGCCAGCACCCTGCCCGCCCCCCCTGAAAACACTCAGGAAATTGACGCGTGGGGCACGCGTGAGCCACGCGCGGGGCACGCGGCCCGGGGGGAAGGGAAGGGAAGGGAAGGGAAGATAGAAACACCTGACGGTGTTTCTTCCCCCGAACCAAAACGTTCGGGGCGCGCATCGAAGGCTTCGCCGGGAAAGCGGAACAGCTATCCCGAGCAATTCGAGCTGGCCTGGAAGGCGTACCCCACCACCCCCAACATGTCGAAAGCCGAAGGGCACAAGGCCTGGGCTCGGCTCGATGCCGAGGATCGCGCCGCCGTCGCCGCTGCCATTCCCGGCTTCGTTGCCTACTGCAAAGCCCATCCGGACTACCAGCCCATCTATTTCGAGGGCTTCATTTCAAAGCGCCGGTTCGACGGGTTCGCCGCCTCAGCGAGGCCAGAGAAGGAGGCTACGGCGGCCGACTGGAACAAGCGGCTAAACTACGCCCGCGATACCCGCCGTTGGGATGAAGCGAACTGGGGGCCGGCACCGGGGCGCCCATTGTGCCGAGTGCCTGCTGACATGTTGCGCCCCGGCGACGGGGCAGGTTGGCTGTCTCCCGTCGCTGCGTGACCTCCTATGGACGCCGATATATGCGGATAGACAGTTAAGCTATTGAATTTGCTAGATTTAATCCTCTGTGGTACATCTCATGGGCCTGATTTGTTCAAGGACGTGGTCGATGCGCAACTCCTCCCTCCCTGCCCGACAACCTCTCTCTGAGTTGCTGAAAGTCGCCATCACGCCGACCGAGAAGCGTGCCGCATTCGAGGCTGCCGCCAAGCGCGGCGTCACTGCCTCTGAGCTGGTTCGGCAGGCTCTCGCCCGCGAACTGCAGGCGGCATGACCGATGGGCGCTGACATGTTTCTCGACCAGACGATGCTGGATCGCGCTGGGCCGATGCCCGGTCCGTCATCCCTCAAGAACCCCAACCCCTATGCTGCTCAGCCCGGCCTGCTCGGACTTCTCCTGGGCGCTGACAATCCCGTCGCCAAGTGGACTGCAGAGAACCGGAACTTCCTGCAGGGCCTCAGTTCGGCGCTCCTGTCGTCTGGCATGGACTTCTCCCGCGTCCCGTCCACTGGAGCGCTCGACGACGAGCGTCGCTTCAAGGAAGCGCAGTGGGATGCGAATGCTCGGGCAAGAGACAACACCCTGCGGGCACTCAAGGGTCTCGGTTCCGACTACGAGGACCTCGCCCAAGGGGTGATGGATGGAGTGATCGATCCCTCGGCTGCGTATGGCCAGATGTTCCAGCGCAGGAGCGAACTCGACAAGCAGGCCAAGGTCGATGCCCGAAACGCGGCCAACGCCAAGTTCCTGAAGTCGCCCGACCTTCAGTCGGCCGTTGCCAGTGGCGCAATGTCGTTCGCCGACGCGTACAAACTCGAGCGCGGTGGCGGGGCGACTGACTTCGGGATGACGCCTATCTGGGGGACGTTTGCAGATGGATCGGCCGGCTATGGCGTCCAGGGCAGCGACGGCAACTTCCACCCCGTCGATACCGGCGACTTCAAGCCGATGGACCCGCGCTCGCTCTACAGTGAGCGGGCAGCCGGCAGTGCAGAGGGCAAGGGCATCGGCCTGAACACTCTGAACGCCCCGACCGCGGCGGTTGGCGTGCAGCAGCTCGACGCCAAGACCGACCACGTCATCGACACCATCGACAAGGCCATCGACCAACTGTCTTGGGACAGCACGGGGCTCATCGGGCAGACGATGGGCGCCTTCGGCGGCACCAAAGCTTACGACCTCCGCAAGACGGCTCAGACGATCAAGGCGAACCTCGGTTTTGCCGAACTACAGGCGATGCGGGATTCCAGCCCCACCGGCGGTGCCCTCGGGCAGGTGGCCGTGCAGGAGCTTGAAGCCCTGCAGTCGACGCTCGAAAGCCTCGACCCCAACCAGAGCGAGGACCAGCTTCGCAAAAACCTCGAGAGCGTCAAGCTGCTCTTGGAACGCCAGAAGCAGTTCCGCCAGCAGGCATACGAGGCAAAGTACGGCCCCGTCGATAACCGCCCCACCGGCAGCGTCGGTTCGCCTCCGCCAGCCCAGATCAGCACCAAGGCCGAGTATGATTCCCTGCCCTCGGGAACGCAGTACATGGCCCCGGACGGCTCCGTAAGGACGAAACCCTGATGGTTAGTTTCTGGGAGCGCGACCCGGTCGTGTCGCACGGCACCGAGCCCCTTGCTGCACCTGCGGGTGACGACTGGTGGTCTTCCGACCCCGTTGTCGGTGAGGATGCGCCAGCGCCTGTCGAGCCGACTGCTCAGGAGCGCTATGACGCTGCCCTAGATGGCTACCGGGCGCTCAAGTTCCCCGACATGGACGCCGCCACCTTCCGCGCCCGCATGGTCGATGGCAGCGGCATCGCTCCCGGCCCGCTGGCTCCCTATGGTGCTGGCGACTTCGCCAATCACGGCGCCATGTTTGGGTTCACGGACGAACTCGGCGCTGGCATCGATGCCGCTGGTCCGTGGATCGCGAACCTGTTCGGTGTCGGCCCTGATGCTGGCGAGATTTATAGCGCCGCACTCGAACTGGAGCAGGCCCGCCGCGACCTCGGGAGAGAGCAGGCAGGTGGCTGGGGCACGCTGGCAGAAGTGGTTGGCGGCCTTGCTAGTGGTGGCACGGCGGTGAAGGGTGCCGCCAGCATCGGCGCGCAGGTCCCGGGGGTGTGGCAGACCGTCAAGGGCCTGACAGGTGCCGGGGCTTCAGGCGCCGCCTATGGGTTCGGTTCCACTGACGGGGACCTGGAAGAGCGTTTGCCCGGCGCGGGCATTGGGGCCGCAACTTCGCTCGTTGCGGGCGCTGCCGCTCCTGTTGTCGCGCGCGGCGTTCAGAAGTTCGCCCGTGGGCTCGGTCAAAAGGCCGCCACCAGAGCGGCCGTTGCTGCTGCTCCAGAGGCGGCAACGATCAAGGCGGCGTCAAAGGCCGGCTACAAAGCTGCCGATGACACCGGCGCCGTGATCGGCGGGAACGCACTCAACCTACTCAATCATGATGTGGGGCAATTCCTTGGGAAGGAAGGTCTGCTATTCCCCAAGACCGGCAAGCTGATGGGCGGCTACCCCAAACTTGAGGCCGCGGTGAAAGCTCTGCGCCAGTACGCCGCCAAGGGCTCTCTGAGCATCGCTGAGGCCCAGACCCTCAACCGCACCTTCCGCAAGGTCGCCGGCTCGACCGATCCTGGCGAGTCTCGTCTCGGATTGGCGCTGGTGAACCAGCTCGACGACTTCATGGAGTCGCTGCCGGTCACGGCGTTCAGCACGAACGGCAAGGCCGGTATGGACGCAGTGCAGTTCTGGGCTCAGGCCCGGAAAGATTGGGGTCGCTATAAGCGCACCGACGCCATCGAGAAGGCGATTTACAGCGCCAAGCTCGCCAAGGGCGGGTTTGCGGAGGGGCTCCGCTCGCAGTTCGTCGGCATCCTCAAGTCTCAGAAGAAGCGGCGGGGGTTCAGCGCCGATGAGCTGGCAGCGATGGAGCGGTTCTCCGAAGGCGGTTCGCTTCAGGACTTCCTCAAGCACGTCGCGGGTGGCGGTTCGCTAACAGCCGGTGTGGCAGGTCACCTCATGGCCGGTCCTGTCGCTGGTCTCGGAATGGCGAGCGGCAAGCTTGCTGCTGGAAAGGCAGCGTCCCGAGCCCTCGACATAGGAGCCAAGAACATCGCGGGGCAGGTACGGGCTGCCGTTGCCACTCCGGGCGGACTTCCCCCGGCGCTGCCGTTCCTGCCCTCTCCGGTGATCGATGGCTTCGCTCGTCGTGTCGGTGTGTCGGCACAGAACCCGCTCCTGGAAGATCAGCGTGGCGGCCTGGCGGCTTTGCTCGCGGGAGGGGTCAGGTGAAGTTGTCTTTGTTCGGATCGGTGCCGAAGAAGAAATTGGGCCAAAGCCCGGCAAGCGCCGCTCCCGCGTACATCGCTACCGGGATGACTCCAAAAGTCAGCCACCACAGGTCGAGCCAGACCGCTACGGCTGCCACCCCGACTGCCATCGTGAGCGATAACCAGAGCGACCAGCGCAGATGCTTCGGGCTGGCCAGCGGACGGTCAAACGCCTGCCGGTACTCGGCACGTGTCAGCTCGATTTCGCGCTCCTCACTCATGGCGCAGAACATGCGCTCAACCCGTCACTCAATCAAGGAGCAGCCGTATGCAGCGTGATCCCGCTCTCGCAGCTCGCATCAATGCGAACTATGCCTGGCTGTCTCAGGCACTTGCCCAAATCCTCGACGGCGCCCCGTGGGAAATCGACCTCTCTGTCGATCCGATGGGCTCCCTCAGGGCAATTGACGCAATGCGGACCGACTTGGAGCATTCGGGGATCCCCGTGCCGGCAATCGTCGATCCAGATGATGATCCACTCGGCAACATGACGGCATGGCGCGACTTTCTCGCCAAGCTGGTGACGGTGCACTGATGGGAGCGCTCGCCACTCGTCTGACGAAGCTTGAGGACTCCCTTGGCGACGACGACGTGGACCGCTGGATCAGGTCACTTACCGACGAAGAGTTGAAAGCTGAGATTGCGGCGCTTGATGCGAGAGCACGTCAGTGCCTCGAGGTTCGGGGTGTTCCCTGCGCCGATATGGACATCAAGGACGTGCTCGACCGCCTTGTCGAGCTTGAAGCAGCGGAGGCCGCACGATGACAAGCCTTCGCGTTCGCATCGATCGGCTTGAACTGGTGCACGCGCCTGCGGTGCTTGGCCGCTTCGTCACGGTACGCGCGGGACGGTGCGACGAGGCGTCCGCCCAATCGTACCTCGCCGGGCATGGCATCCAGCTTCGCCCCGAGGACATGCTGCTGCTCGACACCCACGCCGAGCCAGGCGCTTCCGGTCACGTCGGCGTCGATGAGCCCATCAGCCACCATGTCATTGCCAGCGCCGTTCGCTTCGAAGAAGCCCTCGACCTCCTCGACTGAAACCAATCAGGTGAAATCCATGCGCAGTCCCACCAACCGCATCGCTGACCTCGAAGCCCGCATCACCATGCCGGCCGCGCGTCGGGTCTATGCCGTTGTCGGCGGCCCCGTCGCGGGTTCACCCGCGGACTTCATTCGGGCATCGGGGTTGCCCGTCAACGAGGCGACCGACCTCATCATCCACCGCGTGCTTGTTGCGCCGTCACCGACCGGCCCGGTGCAAGTGGCAGCCCCGTGGTCCTGGGCAGGTACTCAACCCGAGGGTATCGCGGCATGAGCGAAATCAAGTCCCGCATTCGAAGGATCGAGGAACGCATCGGCAAGTTGGCAGGGCACGACGAAATCGACTGGCCGGCGCTGCTCGCCCATGTCGCCAGACACGGCAAGCAGCTCGTGGATCTGGGCCGGGGTGACTGATGCCGAAGAACGGTGGACCAAGGCCAGGAGCAGGTAGGAAGCCGGGCAGCGTCAATCGCCGCAACGCTGAGGTGGTTGCTGAGGCGCTGGCGGCCGGCGTCTCGCCGCTCGAATACATGCTCAAAGTGATGCGGGATGACAACGAAGACCCGAAGCGTAGGGATTGGGCGGCGGAGCGCGCTTCGCCCTACCTTCATCCGCGGCCGGCGCCTCTGGAACGCACCGTAAGCATTGAGTTGCCCGATACCTCGACCGTGGCCGGGATCGATCAGGCGCTCGACACCATCATCAAGGCGATGGGCGCCAGCGAGTTGTCGCCTGCAGAGGGGCAGTCGTTCATGTCGGTGATCGAGACGAGGCGAAAGGCCATCGAGACTGGCGACATGATGGAGCGACTTCAGAAGCTTGAGGAGCAGGTGGGGAAGCCGGATCGGCGTCACTAAACTGTTTGCTGGTCTCTTGTCTTCATCGGCGTCATTGTCCTCCAACTGATCCGGGGGGCAATCATGGGCGAAAACATCGGCTGCGTCGGCTATCTCGTGCTGGCACTTATTGGCATTGGCCTCTGGTTCTGGCTCGGTGACCCGGCGAGGGATGTCCGGCGCACATTGGGCCAGCAGACCTACGAGGACCGCGTGTCGGAATTGGGCATGGCGCTCAAGGGCAAGACCATTGGCCAGTCGAATGACCAGTGGCTGGTGAAGAACGGATTGGCTGGCCCTGAGCGGGTGGCACTGTTCTTCGGCTACTGGAGCGACTTTGAAGCCTGCTACGAGTTCGCTACCATGTACATGGAGCGCTACCCCCTGGACAGCTACGCCTGCGAGCACGCGAACTAGTAGGCGACGTATCCGCGGCTCAGATGTCCACGTCGATGCCCGTAGTGTCCTTTATGCGCTTCTTGATGAAGCCCTTCGCTAGGGCAGCGAGAACGTCAAGACTGAAGCTGCCCACTGACTGAGCGCCTTCCTTTGTTCTACGCCAAACCTCAGGATCGCGAACGTCATCAAGGAATTCATGCCCTGCCCACGTCAGGCGCTTCGGACGGAATACGTACCCTTCGGCGCCTAGGTGCTGAAGGTCTTGAGCCACAAGGAAGCCGGCCTCGGCAAGCAACTGAACGTGATAGGATAGCGTAGTCGCATCTATCCCCTCGACACCCTCCCGCATCCAACCTCGAGGATCGTGCTCGGACCGTTCAACCGCGAGCAATATCTGCCGGACGAAGTCCATATCCCGCTTCATCGTGCCCTCTCGTGTTAGTGGCCAGTTAGGTCCCGAATCCACCCTCACCCCACTCGCAAGCTATGCCGTCTTTGTCGCGGTCCAGGTTGTAGATATCCGGACCAGTCAACCGAAACGGGCCTTGCACGTACAGCGGCCCGTTTCCACCTCCGCCGGCGCAATCCACGTCTCGTCCGCTGCTGGCGTAGGTCGGCGCATATCCGCCCGGTGCCGAACAGCCGTTCTGGCACGCGATGCCCACGCCAACCGCAGTCGCAGCTAGAGCGGTGACCAGCAGCACGCCGTTCTCAGTCTCGACCTTCTTCTTGCACTCGTCGGCAGTCAGTCCGCGTTTCTCGCCCTCAACGGCCAAGTCGTATGCGAACTGCTGGTTGTTGTTCTTCTGTGCCTCGAAGAAGGTTCGGCAGAGCTGCGTATCCTTGACCTTGGCAGCGTCGGCGTAGAATGTTTTTTGTGAGGCCGAGCAGCCACCCAAAACCATCGCGACGCCGGTAACGGCAATCAACATCATGCGCGCGTACAATTGAGCCCCCTCAATTCATCAAACAGGACTTAACGGCCTCAGTGGAGGCGAGTCAACGAGCGGAGGTAGGCCGGCGGGTTTTTGGCGGGGCCGGTGACGGGACGTAGTTCAGCCCACCTGAGGCCTGCCATCTGTGTCGCCATCGCCGTCAGTCCACTTGACTCAAGCCCCTGCGCAAGGGCGGATATACTGGTAGAACTGAGAGAGGGCGGGGCACTGATGGGTCGGCTAGGGCGCGTTGCGGCGACAGTCTCTACGGCGATTGGCGTTTCGTTTGTTGTTGTGCCAGCGCAGGCGCAACCCTGCGATCCAAACTACTCTGGTTCGTGCGTCCCGAACGTTTGGCCCGACGACGTCGACTGTGCCGGCGGCAAGGGAAATGGGCCGTACTATACGGACGGGACGCAATCGTTTCGCGTCGTCGGCGATGACCGGTACGACCTCGACACCAACGACGATGACAACCTCGCCTGCGAACCACCCCGGAAATAGCTGGCGGCTAGCACCAGCTATGTGAGGCGCCCGGCCGCCATTCCACAGCGAGGCCTTCCTGGATGAGCGCAGAGCCGATGCTACTGCCATCGGGCAACCGCACCCACACCAGTGGCCGGTTAAACCGATCGACCTCGCCCGAGCTGTAGACCGAGGCGGTTGGCAGCAATTCCGACATGAGGGCGGTAGCAGCCCGGCCAAGCTCAAGCTCCGCCTGGCACTCGGCGCCGCGTATCTCGGGCGCATCGTAGCCGGCGACGTTTGGAGCGCCGTCGCCCATGTCGCGCATTGTGACGCCATCGCACTTGATCGTGTCGCCATCGACTGCAAGGAGCGTGGCGCAGACCAAGAGGGTGCCGATCATTGGCTCTTGTCCCGGCGGCGCTCGACCTCGACCCCGGCACGGTTGCCGATCAGGGCGCCGAACGCCATCACCACGAGAACGACGAGCCAAGAGCCGGCGATTGCGCCGCCGTAGGCTGCGATGCCCAACGGGGGAACGACAATCAGACCCGTGCCAAGCCCAAGGGCAGCGCCGACCGCCGTCCACTTCCGCTGAGGTGTTCTGCTGAGAAACGCCGCAACTCCTTGAGCCGCACGTCGGATGGCCGATTGAGCCTTGCTCATGTCTGCGAGCCGGGCTTCGCCAGCCGCACCCCAGCCCCGCCCCCATTCTCTGGGATGAACTGAACACCGGCGACCTCAAGCGCTACCTGCAGAGCGCGGATTGTCGTGGCGTGCCCGCTTAGCATGCCATCCATCGCTTCCAGACGCTTGATGGTTGGCAGCGATACTCCCGACGCCCGCGACAGGTCTGACTGTTGCCACCGGATAAGGCTGCGCGCCGCCCTTAGCTGTTCTGCCGTCATTAATTGATCCCCTGAGACTCAAAAATGATACCTTAGGTATTGACATAACGATACCTGAGGGATCATATAGGCCTCAGAAGCTCAAAACACAAGGCGCCGACAGATGTTCAACCTCTCCGAACTGCTCCGCAAGGCCTGGGCGTCCTACCGCATCGCCCGCGTGGGTGTGTTTGCAGCCGGCGACGAGAACGGCAAGCGCAGGTTCGTCCGCTCACTGTTCGCCCGTTGCCTTCGCCGCGCCTGGGCCGATGCCAAGGCCGAAGCCCGCTCCGCCAACTCCCGCGAAGTTGCCCGCCTCGCTGCTGAGCTGCAGACCAAGATTGACGCCTCCAAGCGCGACCTTGCCGCTCGCATGGACCCACAGGCCCGCTCTGCTCGCATTGCCTCGATCCGCGATGAACTAAGGATGCTCGACTATGCCCCGTGGGGCGTCCGCACCGTCCAGCGTCGCCACGACCTCGGTGCCGAACTCTCCCTTCTCAACTCCGCTGCCTAGCCACTCGGCGCGGCAATCCCGAGTTGCGGCGCTGCCGGGCACCCCTTCCCAACCCAAGAGGCCAAACATGTTCAACCGCCGTTCTTTCCTCCGCGCCGCCCCCGCCGCTGCCGTCTCGGTGGCAGTGGTGGCACCCGCCTCCGCGTCGCTACCCGACACCCGCCCACATGAGGAACGAGTCCGGGAGAAGGTCGCAGAGCTGAAAGCGCTGATGCGCGAGGTCTATCCCGTCGAGCGCTGGCATTGGGTGGGGATCGTCGAGCCGACCAACACCGATGGCTGCCGACTGCTGGTGTCCCTCACTTCGCGCGGCCCCGGCCACAAGGTGGAGGACACCGACCGCTAAGCAAGCCTGCCTCGCGAAGCGGCCGGGACAGTTGCGGCACAACTGCCCCGGCCTTTCACCTGCAACCCCTGTGAAGGCCACAAGATGAACAACACTCCCCGTATCACCCGTCGCGCAGCTCTGGTAGGCGCCGCTGTCTCGACCGCATCGCTTGCCGCGCCTGTCGCAGCGGCCGTAAAGCCCGCCACCATCGACGAACTGGCGACAAAGTTCCGCGACGAGGCCATGGCCCTCGATCCGCGCATCAATGAATGCTGGGTCGGCTACGACGAGCTAGCCAAAGGCCCGCGCGACATGCGCGTAATGTCGGTCTACTTGGGCCGATCCGACACTCCGTTTGTCGCACCCGTCAGCGTCACCCCGACGATAAGCTCCCTGTTTCCCGACTGGAACAAAGCCCGACAGGATCGAGCCGACGAGGCTACGGCCGAAACGGATGCGCGCATGTCCATTTATCAGGATTTGCAGCGGCGAATTACTGCAATGCGCCCTCGGTCCGTTCGCGAGGCTGCGATGCAGTTCGTAGTCGAAACAGACGATGGAGAAAGCGAGTATCGGGGGGCCTTCTATCGGCGGCTGCGACGCATGGCAATGGAGGGTTAGAGGGCCATGCCGGTAAGGTATCTGGGAGATTGCTCCTGCTGCCGCGCTAACGAGTTACGCTTAGGCGGGCAGTAGCGCAAAGTTCATCGATTCGCTTCAAGGTGTGGCGGCGTATCCCTTGCGTATCTTGGCCATCACGCCTAAATCACGCGTCCTGCCTAGGCTAGGTCATCAACCGACGCATGACCTCTCGAAACCTTTACGGTGGATCGTCGTTCCTAAAGGGGTATGGAGTGCCAAAGTGACAGCAATCGACGTGACAATCCTGGTACTAATCGCCGTCTTGTGGACGGGATTGGGTGTTAAGGCTGTCTTTCGCAATCGCTTCAAGCTGCTCTAGGTCGTTGCAAAGCAACATACCGTGATCTAGCTTCCCCCGAAACACGTGGGGGATGGAATGCGACTAGGGCTGGGCGCTATTGGCGCCACCGCACTCGGAATATGTTCTTTTGCAATTTCTGTCTGGGGTATGGACGAGCGCGTTGTCGCCAGTTTCCCCTGGGCTACGCCGATAGTAACGGTTCTGCCGATAGTCGCTGTCCTCTCGTTAGTGGTGGCGCTAGCTTTTCTCTTCATCGACCTTGTTACCAACGTCGTTTTGGCTGTGCTGTCTTCATCCGTGATGATTGGGCGCAACATCGGCAGCGCGTCAGTCCGGGAAGAGGATCTAGCGTCTATCTGCCGGATAGCCGACAAACACATTGGCGGCACCACGAATCTCGCCGACACAACCAAGCTATATCGCCACAACAAGGACGCCTTCCGCAAAGTTGTGGATACTAGGAACAATAGAATCCTAGGGTATTTTTGCGTCCTACCCCTGACAAAGCGCGGGCTGGAGCGGGTGCATCAACGCAATCTCCTTGAGGCCCCAATCGAGTATGCGTGTTTCGCTCGGACGTTTCGTCATGGTCCCGTGGCATACATCGGCGGAATTGCCGGCGAGGGGCTAAGAGGCAGGGGGGGAGCATTCGGTCAGTTGAAGCATTTTATCCTGACTAAGCGGATAGTGGAGGCTTACGCCCGGCCAATGACGGACGATGGACTGAAGCTGGCGAAGAGCAATGGTTTCAAACCTGTCGACACAAACGATACGATGTCAAAGGGGGTCTACGTATTCAAGGTGCGCGACCTCTAGATCACACTAGTTGGGCTCGTCTGGTTGAAGTTCGAGATAGCCGTTCGCGGTTAGCCATTCCCGAACAATCAACTCGACAGCTTCGCGCCGATCCACTGGAGCTAGACCTGAGGCCATGAAGCGGTCAATTCCAAGAGTGATGTCCCACTGAGGCTCAGGCTCTGCCGTCAGTAGGTCCAGCGGGATGTCGGAGAACGCCAGATCAACCAGTTCCCCAACTGATGACTTGATCGTTGAAGGAGGTCGGCTGCGGGAAATCTCGCTGAGTTCCGCCAGCAGCTTTCGTGCCCGGAGTATCCGAGGGTCAACGGCGAAAAGTTCTGGGGGCATCGCCACCTTGACGACCTTCAATAGGTCGCCGAGGGCTCGCGCAAAATCTCCGTCTCTGTCGCTGGCCACCAACTTATCCCCATCACCAAGCCGGCGCGTAGAGTGCACCTCCAACAGCGGAGGACAAGATGGAGCAGTGGTGGTTGGCACTGGTACCGATAGTGGCGGCGGCAGCCGGATACCTCGCAAGGCGCCTCATCGAAGGGAAACCCCGCGAAGAGGCGCTGGTGCGTCGGCTCCGGGCGTTGTCGCTGTTACGCGGGATGCGCCGAGAGCGCTTAACGCTGGAGGACCTGGACCGCGTGGAGCGCGACGCCATCGAGCAATACGACCTGGAGTAGCAGGACACCTTTTTACTTGTCAGGCGATAGACCCCTTCGCATGGCTCGCGCTGGGTTCGCTGGCAACTGTGGCGCTGCTTCGTCGCTAAGGTCGCTGGGCGCGCGTTACATTGTTGGGCGCCCTCAGCGCCATAGTTGGCCCGGCTGACCGCTTGACATCGTGTCTCTTCGACGCAGAGTGGGATTTACCTAGAACGGAGAGCCCAGCGGTGAGGCGAAAAACTCTTTCGGTCGTTTTTTTGATTTCGGCAGTACTATTATCCAACGAGAGTGGTGCAGCAGATGCGAAGGCGGCACTTTACAACACAAACCTTTGGCGCGACGTATTCGTCAATGAGGATTGGAGCTGTGATAAGCCACTGAAGGTTTTCGTGCACCTGAAGGGCGATTTTGCGATCAACTATCCTAAATCCCGTCGAGACCGGCAAGAAGCGCGGCGGAAGGATCCAAGGAAGTCTGCCCTCCCTCATGTATTTTCCCTGGACGACTTCGAAAGCCTGTCAGACTGCCGCTTTGGTCGCGGAGCAGACCAAATCTCACGAGTGGATATCGTGTATGAGCTTGCCAACGACATTATCCTTCGCGAGATGCTGAGCTTCGACTCCAACGGCGACTTGGTTAAAACGTTGAGCGACAACAAGACTTGGGAGCATGCCCCGAAAGAGGCATCAGACTATCCGGAAGGCAGCGTAGAAAGAGCAGCGTACTATCAAGCTCAATCTAATGGACGCAATCCCGCTATGAGGGAAGTTCTTGAGGCAGCGCTGGCACATACCTCAGATGCTGATGCATCCTATGCCCTTGCCATGATCAAAGGGTGGGAAAAAGGTGGGGTAACATTCGACCTGCCTGCAGCTCGGTCCGACTTGGAGGACGCCGCGCGACAAGGACATGTTGGGGCGGCTTATGAACTTGCAACCAGATTGGACAGCAGGCTCGGCGATGAGATGGTACGGGGCGCGGCCTATGACCGTGCGGAAGCCACGAAGATGTTCGCCTATTATGACACCGTTGTCGCAGGAGGATATTTCCGCGGACCCGATCTGATAGCCGAGTGGAAGGAAATGGGCTTCGAACTCACCGAGGATGGATTTGTCGATAGAGAGGAGCCAAACTCAGCAGAAATCTCCAATGCCCTGAACGACCAGCTTTTACAGTCTTGCTATCAGGGCGAAATGGCCCTCAAGGCTGGCCTGCTTGGGCCTGCCGGGATCATAGCAGGTGCGCGCGTTGAGAATGGCACTTGCCGGGTCGGCTGGACCCTGTCGTATGGAACGAGCATATACTACGGAGCCGTGCATTCCCCGCAGTGCACAAAATCGGCATCAGACGAGTTTGTCTGCTCCTTCACCACGTCGCTGCGGTGTTTCTCCGATGTTCCCCTACCTGATGGGTTCGCAGGTTTTGAGATACTAGGTGGTACGCTGACCTGCCCTCCACCGTTTGGGGTGCCTGTGCCGATGAAAGCTCGCCTCGGCAAGGCTGCGGAAGGGTTCCGGTGGCTCGCTGCAGACTAAAGTAGGCGACCACGTCGAGCTTCAGCAATGTGCAACCTCTACAGCGTAACGACAAACCACGAGGCGATGGTCAAGCTGCGGGCTGAGTGGGAGCGGGCGATCCGCAACGTGCCGCCGCTCTACGGAGTCTATCCCGACTACTTCGCGCCGGTCTGCACCCTCGCGGAGGAGCGCCGTGTGATGAAGCTCGCGCGATGGGGACTGCCCTCGCTGAAGGACGCGCCCTCCGATAAGGTCAACAAGGGTACGACCAACGTCCGTCATCCATGGTTCGAGGACTGGAAGGGCTACCTCGGCCCCGAGCACCGCTGCCTTGTGCCTTGGAACCGCTTCTCGGAGCCGACGAAGCTCGATGATGGGAAGACAGGTTGGGCATGGTTCGCTCACAGCCAGGATGCGCCGGTCTCCTTCTTCGCCGGTCTCTGGACACCATGGCACGGGATGCGCCGCAAGGACGAAGGCGCAATGGACCACGACGTCTTCGCCTTCTTCACCACCAGCCCGAATGCCGATGTGAAGCCGATCCACGAAAAGGCCATGCCGGTGGTGCTCACCACCGAAGAAGAGTGGGATGTCTGGCTCCGTGCCCCGTGGAGCGAGGCGAAAACGATGCAGCGCCCGCTGCCCGATGGCTCGCTCGAGGTGGTCGCCAAGAAGCCGCTGAAGTGGTTGCCCGTGCTCGACGGCGAACCGGAAGGTGGTGATCCGCTGCGCCTGCCGATGCAGCCGAGCCTGATCTAGCGGATCACCGTAGTAGCGACCCGAGGCACCGCCCCCTATCCCTTGCGGCTTGAGTTCGCGCTTTGTTCTCATCTATTCCTGGCACTGGTTGCAGATTCCGGGAGCATGGGGATGAAACATCGAAAGACGCCGCGCTGGGTCACTGCGGCGATGGCCAAGCCCGAAGACGCAACGTTTCCGCTCCCGCCGGCTGAAGGCGCCCTCGATCAGTTTCCGGAGCAGGTGCCGTGGAACGTGCCCATCTTCCAGATGTCCAACTGGTGGCTGAGCGTCGATTGCCGCTGCGGCGAGAAGCAGGTCCCTCTTCGGCTATTGGCTGCCCGGATTGGCTGGCGGATCACCCTTCGCGAGATTGTGCCGTTTCTCCGCTGCGCAACATGTCGGGAGCGGCCTTCCAACGTTCAGTTGGTCGACTTGCCAACCGGAGATAGCGGCAAGTACGGTGCGACAACCAAACGGTTGCAGCTACATCCCTGAGGTTCCGCGGCTACCCGCTCGCCATCGGCGGACTGACAACCGCGCAATGTAGGCCTTGGTTGTGGTCACCGAGACGATCCAGTGATCATCCGCTGCTGCAGGTGCGAAGTCTATGGTCGCATCTGGGTCTCGCGCTCTCAGCCAGCGCCTGAACGGATTAAAGTCGGACTCGATGACAGCGAACTGAAACTTGGACATTGTCGATTGCTAGACGCTGCACCCAAGTCGGGAAAGCTCACCTTTGGTCGGTCTCTCTGACGCCCTTCACGTGGATGCGTCAGTCCGGGTCCGCTGATACTCCTCAGCTGCCGCCCTGCTTATCCGGATGAGGCGCCCGACTCGGAAGTGCTTCAGCTGCCCAGTTCGGACAAGGTCGCGAATATGCTGATCCGACACGCTCCATTCAGCGGCAAGCGCTTTTGTCGTCCAAGGCCGGTCACCCAATGGCGCCAACCGCGGTTGCGGCCCGCGCGCTTTCGCCTTGTCAGCTTTCATCCGCTCCCTGATTTCGAGCAGGCTCTCGTACCCGCTCGTCCTCGTTTCCTCGATCCGCTTGGCCGTGGCTCGGTTGGTCTTTGCGGTCTTGCGAGCCAGGCGAAACACCGCCTTTGCTAGGTCGTCAACGGGCACTGCGCGGGCAACGATCCACCAGCACGTCTCGCCGTGGAACTCAGTGATGTAGTAGCGCTTCACGACCTCGAGCGGCTGACCATCATAGTTGCCAGGACCGATAGCGCAGATCACGTCTCCGACCTCGGGGATCAATCCGCCGTACTGTCCTGCTTCGGAGTCGCTCTCAAGTTCCAGCTGCCCCTCGTCGTTGAGCACGGCGACACGAAAGCCCCACTTGGCAAATTTGATTTCTTCGACTTCGTGCTGAGGCATCGGACCGCCCTGCCATGGACGAACGCCAACGCCAGAGGCGACTAGCGGGTGCGCCCGTGAATCTTGTCGGTCAGCACTCTAGCCTCCGCGCGCCTTGCGTCCAGATAGGCAGCCAAGTCGCGGACATCGACGTACCGGGCCGCCTTGCTGCTGGGCTCGCAACGGATGAGGGGAAGGTCGATATCGCCAGCGTCGATTTTCCGCAGCAGCTTCTCTCCGCTGAGGTGACCGAAAAAGTCGCGCGCTACTTCGCTGACCGAAAGCTGTAGCCGGCCCTCGTACATCCCGAGCAGCAGCCAGATAGTCGTCAACTGTCAGAGCGTCCCACACGACCCACCGGATAACGGTTCCGTGAGTTTGCGACCCCAACCAAACTTGAGGTTTTGGCAGGCCTTAGGGCTTTCCTTAGGGGCAGTGCCATTCCTGACGGATCACCGATAGCAAAATCAACCGCTTAGGTAAGAAAGCTGGCGGAGAGAAAGGGATTCGAACCCTTGAGACGGTTCCCCGCCTACACACTTTCCAGGCGTGCGCCTTCGACCACTCGGCCATCTCTCCGCTGACAGCTTGCGCTATCCGCCTCGGCCGGTTGAAGGGCAGGAGCGGCGGTCGAACCGCTCCGGAGGCGCGGCGCAATATACTCATCGACGCCCCCATAGCAAGCGGTGTGTGTCGCTTGCCTTGTGTGCGGGGCAACCATCGTGGCAGAAGGGCAATGCGCCATGGGGCGACTACGTGAAGCGGCGGCGACTGGACGACGATGCGGCTCATTCTGCGGATACTGGGGACCTGGCTGCTGGGCGTCGCCCTGATCCTGCTGATCATAGACGGTACCCGCTCGCTCGGCGCGAACGCGCTGATGTTCACCACGTTCGGCGAGGCCTGGACATGGCTGAACGCCGAGAGCCTGGACGCAACGCGGGCGTTCCTGAGCAGCCGCTTCTTCGGCCCGCTGCTGGAGCCGGCGATCGCGACGCTGCTTGCGCTCCCGAGCTGGGCGGTGCTGGCCGTGCCGGGCGTCGTGCTGGCCTGGATGGGCCGCTCGCGCCGGACCCGCGTGTTCGTTCAGCACGATCAGATCTGACCGCGGCGAAGCAGTTGCGGGCTATGACGTGACGCTGAACACCCGCAGCGCACTGCCAGGCGCCGATGTTTCGACCAGCCAGGCGGGGAGCTTGCCCGCCTCGAGCAGCCGAACCAGCGAATCCGGTGCTGTGCCGGGCATGGCCCGCAGCTCGGGCATGACCGGGCAGACGACGACGAGCTTGATATCGCGTTCGGCAAGAATCTGGCGCGCTTCCGCAATCGGCTCGTTGAAGAAGCGGAAGCTGTCACGCACTCCGACCTGGTTGCGATGATAGGGGGCGGCGACCACCGAATGTTGGGTGAACAGCAGGATATGTGAGCCAAGATCGATGGGGCTCATGACCCGCATCGCTGGCAAGGCAGCGAGCGCGGAGAACGCTTCGGGCTGGCGGCAATCCGCCTGGGTGGCGGCAGGCTCCGCAGCGACGGCGGTGACCTCACCGGGCGTACCAAGAGTGGTGGCGGTGCCAGCGGCGAGGGCGAGACCGAGGCCGGAGAAGCCCAGCCAGCCGGCAAGCAGCCCGATCGCGCCGCCGATGCCGGGACGCCGCAGGTAGCGCGCCCGGGCGGCAAGGATGACGGCGGCGCCGGCCGGCACGGCGAGGCTGGTGGCGAAGCGCCCCGCCCTCACCTGCACCAGCGCAACCACGACCGCGATACCGAGAAAGCATGCATAGGCGATCCACTTCGGGCGCTTGTCGGCGTCGCCGCGAACGACCATGAATGCCGTTACGGCGAGCGCCAGTAGCGCCGGAACAGTGACCGCGAAGACATAGACCGGGTTGTTGGCGAAGGCGACGGAGATCGGCTGCGCCTCCTCGATCCGATCGAGCCAGTTCGATACCAGCCATGGGTCGAGAGCCGCATAGGGACCACGCAGGCACTCCGGGAACAGGCCCGCGACAATTGCCACGAGCGTAGCACCGGCGAGGGTGCCCGCAATCAACCGGACCGCGCGGCTATCGAGGCGAAGAAGCGACAGGGTGAGGAAAGCGGCACCGGTGCCGAATGCAGCGACGACGTAGACGCTGGAAATGGCGTCGCAAGCCGGGATCAGCCAGCGCTCCGGAGGCAGCGTCACGGCGAGGCAGACGGAACTCGCGCCGGCGAAAGCGAGGCCGAACCAGCGCAGCGAGGATGCGTGCCGGCCGTCGATGACCCACAGCAGGCCGAACGCGAGAATGGCAGAGACGACGCCCGGCAGGCTCTCGATACCGATGGCGAGGGCAACCGCCGCAGCGATGCCGGCCCAGATGGCGCGACGCGGGCGCTCCAGCGCATGCACAGTCGACAGAGCCATGACCAGCAGCAGAAGCACCTGCGCGGCGTGGTGATCGAACCGGCCGGGCGGAAAATCGGAAAGAGTAACCAGCGAGAAGGCCGGCAGTGCCAGGCCCGGCAGCAAGGCCGCTCGCCCGGCGAGGCGGATCGACAACTTGGCTGAAAGCCAGAAGAGCCCCAGCAACATGAGAAGAGGCCACGCGTAGGCCGCGCCCGTTTCGGCTCCTGCGCCGAGGACGGGGCGAAGAACGAGGATGAGGCCACCGATTGGCGCGTCGATGAGGCGCGACCAATGCATCGAGGCACCGTACGGCGTATTCAGCCTGTGCTGCGTGAGGTCGTACCAGCCCTGGCCGGCAAGCAGGTCTCGCACCTCGACCAGACGCATGGCGTCGTCGGTATCGGCGATCAGCGGCATGCCACCGTAGATGGAGCGCAGGATCAATCCGACGGCGGTCACGACGAAGAAGGCGGCCAGCAGGCGCCAATCGATCCGCTCCGTCCTCGTTTCCATGTTGGCACCCCCGCCGCCGATGACTAGCGACAGGCACTTAAGATCGGCTGAAGGCGAACGTTGACGCCAACGCGGGCGCGCCCTTTACTGGCAGAGCGACACCGGGGGGCATGGGAATGGTTGCAGGGTTACTTTACATCGTGGGGCTGATCGCGACGCTCGCCACCGTCGTGATGGTGGGCTATGCGGCGCCATCACTGGTCCAGGCGTTCCTGGCAGCGATCGACGGCCCGTCAGCCGACTATATCCAGGCGGTCTCCAACTTCGCGCAAGGATTGAGCTGGGCGCTCGGACCATTCGTGGGCGGGCTGGTGATCATGGGATTGGGCCGGATCATCTTCCTGCTCGGCGCGATCAACCGGGCGCTGCGCGGCACCCCCTGAAAGCAGGCGGGCGACCGCCGGGCCGCCCGCAATGGTCAGGAGCTGCAGTCGCCTCAGGCTCTCGGCTGGGGCACGATGCGCAGGTATGGCTTCAGCGTCTTCCAGCCTTCGGGGTACTTTTCGCGGGCTGCCTCGTCGGAGACGGCCGGGACGATGATGACATCCTCGCCGGCCTTCCAGTTGACCGGGGTCGCAACCTGATGCTTCGCGGTGAGCTGCAGGCTGTCGATGACGCGGAGAATCTCGTCGAAGTTGCGTCCGGTGGAGGCCGGGTACTCGAGCTTGAGCTTCACCTTCTTGTCCGGGCCGATGACGAATACCGAGCGCACCGTCAGCGAGTTGTCGGCATTAGGGTGGATCATGTCGTACTTGCGCGCCACCTGCTGGTCATGGTCGGCGATCAGCGGGAAGTTGAGGGCCGCGCCCTGCGTCTCAGCGATATCGGCAGCCCAACCGGCGTGATTCTCCAGCTTGTCGACCGACAGGCCGAGCACCTTGACGCCGCGCTTG
>JAEYYP010000186.1 GCA_023428425.1 Pseudomonadota bacterium | reverse complement strand
GAGCAGCAGCCCGGCGGTGACAAGCCCGCCGCCAATGTAGTCGATCGGGCGTTCGCGGTCGGGTGCATCGGCCGGAACGCGCGACCAGAGCAGCGCCAAGGCCACGCCGCCGAGCGGGAGATTGATGGCGAAGACCAGCCGCCAGCTCCAGTCGCCCAGCGCAGTAAGGACCAGCCCGCCGACGACCGGGCCGAGAATCGTCGTGAGCGCCGAAAAAGCAGACCAAAGGCCGATGGCCTTGCCGCGTTCTTCGCGCGGATAGGCCTTGGCGATGATGGCGAGGCTACCCGGCACCATGAGGGCCGCCCCCACGCCCTGCACCGCGCGGGCGCCGATGAGGATGCCCGTGTCGGGCGCCAGGGCGCAGCCGAGCGACGCGAGAACGAAGAGCACGATGCCGAGGCTGAACGTGTTGCGCAGTCCAAACCGGTCTCCGGCCGCCCCGCCGACAAGCAGCAGCGACGCGAGGAAGAGCATGTAGGCGTTCGACACCCATTGCACTTCGGCAAGGCCCGCACCCAGGTCGGCGCGGATCGCCGGGGTGGCGATGGACAGCACCGAGCCATCGATGAAGGCCATCGACGAGGCGCATATCGCCGCAACGAGGACATGGATTCGGCGATCGGCAGGAACGAAGGTGGATGAAGTGACGCTCATGGCCGCGAACGTACGCTCGCGGCATGCCGGCGCAACTGGATGTTCAGGCAGCCATGGCTCGGCAGCTGTCGGCACAGGTGCGACAGGCCGCAACGCACTCGTCCATATCGCCGAGGCGCTCGCAGTCGGCCGCGCAGTTTTCGCACACCTCGGCACACTGGGCGCACATCGCCAGATGAGCCGGCGAGCGGATCAGCATGAGATGCGCCGAGACGCGGCAGATCTCGGTACAGGCGATCATGAGGGTGAAATGCTCTTTCTCCACATGCGGGCCGCCCGTCTCCAGACAGTGGTTCATGGCCGCGTCGAGGCAGGTCTGGTAGCAGGCGAGGCAATTGTCGATGCATTCCTGCATGTTGGCGTCGATGATATCCTGCATGGCGGCCTCCCGGGTTGCCGGAAGAAACCTTGCCTTGCGCCGAAAAGTTGCACCGGCCTCGAGGCGTCATGGTCCGTGGCGCGCCGCCCCCCCCGACGAGGAATCAGGCCTTTTCGATGTAGACCGCGCACTCGACGCCGCCTGGCGAGCGGAAATGGAAGCGGCGCCCGCCCGGAAAATCGAACTGCGGCATCGTGACGACGCCACCCGCCGCGACGACATCGCGTTCTGCGGCGTCGAGGTCCTCAGCGCGAATGACGGGCATCGGTGCGGCGACCCGGCGCTCGGACGAATCGACGCCGACGGCCAGACCGGCATGAATCTCGGCATAGTCCGGACCATAGGGCGTGTGCGACCAGCCAAAGGCGGCCTGCATGAACTGGCGCTCCGCCGCGCCATGGGTCGAGGGAAGTTCGAGATAGTCGAGGACGTAACGCTGCGGCATCTGGCAATCTCCTTGTTCACTTTATGTTCTATCATTCGTTCGCTGCGGTGACAAGCGATCGCACCCGACGGACGCGCAAGGACCCCCGCCGGCGTTGCCGCCTCGGGTTGATGGACAGTCGAAGCGGGGCCGGCGAGGTCTGATCCCCGACGCGGTTAGTCCGCAGATGGAAAAGAGGCTCTCGCCTCGCCGGCCGATCGGGGTTTTTGGCTTATGGTACCGCGAACCGGGAGCATCCCGTGCCGCATCGCGAAGAGCGCGGACGGCCTGACAACCCGGGCGACCCGGCATTGCCCACCTCTTCCAGCCGCCTTATGCATGGCGGCCTCGCCCCCTGGAACGCCCTGCATCGGACGCCCCGTGCGTTGACAGCGGCTTGGCCACCGAGGTGGCCCATGCCGAGGTACTTTGGGCCTGGTACGAGCGACCCCGCACCACCCAACCTCCCCCGGACCAACCACTCGTCATGATCTCGCTTCGGTGCGCGGGACGGGGGGAGAATCGCATGGGGGTTGGCGAGCGGGGATAAGTCTGGGTGCGATTCTCACTAAGGGCTTGAGTTTGTTGCTCCCCCCTTCCGCCTGCTGGCACCTTCCCACGCAGGCGGGAGAAGGATTCGTGCTGGCTGCCGGCCGGCAAACATCGTCGTTCTTCCGCTTGCGGGGGAGGCGGAAGGGGGGCGCAGCGGGGTATGAGGACGAGGCGAAGCAACAGGGGCCGGTCTTGCGACCGGCCCCTTGGATCATTCATGCCGCTTCGGCGCGCTCTGCAGTGCCGCCGGGTCGCAGCGTCAGCCCAAAGCCTTCGGTGTCGACCGTGACGGTCTGGCCGTCGACGATGGTGCCCGCGAGGATCTCCTCGGCCAGCTTGTCCTGCACGTGGCGCTGGATGACCCGCTTGAGCGGGCGGGCGCCGTAGGCGGGATCGTAGCCTTCGTTGCCGAGCCACTCGCGTGCCGCCGGGGTCAGCTCGAGGCTGATGTCGCGCTCCTTGAGGAGGTTGCGCAGGCGGCCCAGCTGGATATCGACGATGGCACCCATGTGCCCGCGCTCCAGCCGGTGGAAGACGATGATGTCGTCGATCCGGTTGAGGAACTCGGGGCGGAACGAGGCCTTGACCACGTCCAGAACCTTGCCGCGTACGCGCTCGGTTTCGGCCGCATCGCCATCCGGCAGGTTGACCAGGAACTCCGAACCGAGGTTGGAGGTCAGGATCAGGATGGTGTTGCGGAAATCGACCGTGCGGCCCTGCCCGTCCGTCAGCCGGCCGTCGTCGAGCACCTGCAGCAGGATGTTGAACACATCCGGATGCGCCTTCTCGATCTCGTCGAACAGCACGACCTGGTACGGCCGGCGCCGCACCGCCTCGGTGAGGAGGCCGCCTTCGTCGTAGCCGACATAGCCCGGAGGGGCGCCGATCAGGCGGGCCACCGAGTGCTTCTCCATGAACTCGCTCATGTCGATGCGCACCATGGCGGTGTCATCGTCGAAGAGGAAGCTCGCGAGCGCCTTGGTCAGCTCGGTCTTGCCGACGCCGGTTGGCCCCAGGAACATGAACGAGCCGATCGGCCGGTTCGGATCCTGCAGTCCGGCGCGGGCGCGACGGACCGCCTTCGACACGGCTTCGACGGCTTCGGCCTGGCCGATCACGCGCTGCCCGATGGTCTGCTCCATGTGGAGCAGCTTCTCGCGCTCGCCTTCGAGCATGCGGTCGACCGGGATGCCGGTCCAGCGGCTCCCCACCTGGGCAATGTGCGTGGGCTGGACCACTTCCTCGACCATCGGGTTGTCCGGCTTGCCGTCGCCATCGGGATCGTCGGCCGCCTTGATGCGGCGCTCGAGGTCGGGGATCACGCCATAGGCGAGTTCACCGGCCCGCGCGAGGTTGCCCTGGCGCTGCGCGAGATCGAGATCGGTGCGGGCCTTGTCGAGCTCTTCCTTGAGCTTTTGGCTGCCCTGCATGCGCTCCTTCTCGGCTTGCCACCGCGTGTTGAGCGCGCTTGCCTGCTCCTCGAGATCGGCTAGGTCCTGCTCGAGGCGACCGAGGCGGGTCTTGGAACCCTCGTCGGTCTCCTTCTTGAGGGCCTCGCGCTCGATCTTGAGCTGCATGATGCGCCGGTCGAGCTCGTCGAGTTCCTCAGGCTTCGATTCGGCAGCCATGCGCAGGCGCGCGGCGGCTTCGTCGATCAGGTCGATGGCCTTGTCGGGCAGGAAGCGGTCGGCGATGTAGCGCTTGGACAGCGTCGAGGCGGCGACGATCGCGGAATCCGAGATGCGGATGCCGTGGTGCAGCTCGTACTTCTCCTTGAGGCCGCGCAGGATCGAGATCGTGTCCTCGACCGTCGGCTCGTCGACAAAGACGGGCTGGAAGCGGCGGGCGAGCGCAGCGTCCTTTTCGACATGCTTGCGGTATTCATCGAGCGTGGTGGCGCCGACGCAGTGAAGTTCGCCGCGGGCGAGAGCCGGCTTCAGGAGGTTCGACGCATCCATCGCACCGTCGGTCTTGCCGGCGCCGACGAGGGTGTGCATCTCGTCGATGAACAGGATGATCTGGCCTTCCGCCGAAGAGAGCTCGTTGAGCACGGCCTTGAGCCGCTCCTCGAACTCGCCGCGATATTTCGCGCCAGCGATCAGCGCGCCCATGTCGAGCGACAGCAGCGACTTGTTCTTCAATGAATCCGGCACGTCGCCATTGACGATGCGGATCGCCAGCCCTTCAACGATGGCGGTCTTGCCGACGCCCGGCTCGCCGATCAGCACCGGGTTGTTCTTGGTGCGGCGGCTCAGGACCTGGACGGTGCGACGGATTTCCTCGTCTCGGCCGATGACCGGATCGATCTTGCCTTCGCGGGCGGCGGCGGTGAGGTCGCGCGCGTATTTCTTGAGCGCGTCATAGGCGTTCTCGGCCGAGGCCGAATCGGCAGTGCGGCCCTTGCGGAGTTCGTTGATCGCCTCGTTCAGCGTCTGCGGGGTGAGCCCGGCCGTCGCGAGAATCTTGCCCGCATCGCTATCCTTCTCGACGGTGAGCGCGAGAAGCAGCCGCTCGACGGTGACGAACGAGTCGCCGGCTTTCTGCGAGGCGCTCTCGGCGGTGTCGAAGACGCGCGCCAGTTCGCGGCCCAGATAGAGCTGGCCGGCATCGCCCGAGACCTTGGGGATGCGCTTGAGCGCGGATTCGGTTTCGGCCCGCGCGATCCGCGCGTCGCCGCCGGCCTTGGTGATGAGGCCTGCCGCCATGCCCTCTTCGTCGTCGAGCAGCACTTTCAGCAGGTGGATGGGCGCGAACTGCTGGTGGCCCTGGCCTAGGGCGAGCTGCTGGGCATTTTGGATGAAGCCGCGCGCACGCTCGGTATACTTTTCGATGTTCATTCAACTCTCCTCTCTGGCACGCCGGAACCGCCCTCCATGAGGCACGTCTCCAACGTCTGAAGCGTTGATTTGGCGCAAACCGCTGACGGCGTGGCCAGACCAGTCGGGGCGCCCGCTCGGCGGCGCTGCCCCATTCCGCAACGAGATATGGGGACTGAAACGCAAACGAAAAGGCCGGGATCGCTCCCGGCCTTCCGAAACTTTCCAAGGCAGCTTGCGGCTCACTCGGCCGGGGCGTTGCCGGCCGTGAGGAAGGCCGGCAGCTCGCCCACGTCGGGCTGCAGCGCGCCGGCCGGATCACCGCCTTCGCCGCTGCCACCGCGCGAACGGCGGCGCGGACGACGGTCC
>JAEYYP010000141.1 GCA_023428425.1 Pseudomonadota bacterium | reverse complement strand
ACCCCTCATCCGGCTGCCGCCACCTTCTCCCACAGGGGGAGAAGGCGAACACTTGGCCGCTTCCCTACAGCATCGACGGAACACCTCCATCGCCTTTTTCCCCTGTGGGAGAAGGTCCCGAAGGGCGAGATGGGTGGTTTCGGGCAGCACTCCGGTCAAACCGGCAGCACCCGCGAGTACTTCACCTGGGCCAGGGAGAAGCTGGATTCGATGGAGCCGACGCCTTCGAGCTGGGTGAGTTTTTGGCGCAGGAATTCCTCGTAGGCGGCGAGGTCGGCGCAGACGACGCGGAGCAGGTAGTCGAACTGGCCGGTCATCAGGTAGCACTCCATCACTTCGGGCCAGCGGCTGACGGCTTCGGCGAAGCGGTCGAGTTCCTCGGCGCGCTGGCGTTCGAGCTTGATCGAGATGAAGACCGAGACGGGGAGGCCGACCGCCTTCTGGTCGACGGTGGCGGCGTAGGCGGTGATGATGCCGCTGGTTTCGAGCTGGCGGATACGGCGGAGGCACGGCGAGGCGGAGAGGCCGACGCGGTCGGCGATGGCCTGCACGGTCATGCGGCCATCCTCCTGCAGGGCGCGGAGGATTTTCCGGTCAATCGGGCTCAGCTTTGAATTGGCGGTTTCTGCCAAGTAGTGACACTCCTCTAGTGAATTCCTGCGCAAGTGCCCGCGATAGCGCTCAAGATAGATGGAAACTGCCGCTCGTGCGAGCGCAGAGTTATCCGATATCGAAGGGGAGCCGCATGGACGGATCGGTGGAGTCGCGGGACCGGATCAGGCTGATCGAGGCGCTGACGCGGAAGACGCTGTGGCTCTCGAACTGGATGATCCACCACGCCAACCACATCCGGCCCAACCCGGATGGGCTGAAGGTGGGTGGGCACCAGGCGTCGTCGGCCTCGATGACGGCGATCCTCTCGGCACTGTATTTCGGCGTGCTCAGGCCCGAGGACAGGGTGGCGGTGAAACCGCATGCGGCGCCGGTGTTCCATGCCATCCAGTACCTGTTCGGCAAGCAGAGTCTCGACAAGCTCAAGGCGTTCCGCGGCTATGGCGGGGCGCAATCCTATCCGTCGCGCACCAAGGATACCGACGACGTCGACATTTCCACCGGTTCGGTGGGGCTGGGTGTGGCGTTCACGGCCTTTGCCTCGATGGTGCAGGACTATGTGCGGCTGAAGCCCTGGTCAAAACTTGGGTCGAAGCAGCGGCCCGAGGGACGCATGGTGGCGCTGGTGGGCGATGCCGAACTCGACGAGGGCAATGTCTACGAGGCGTTGCAGGAGGGCTGGAAGCACAACCTCAGGAACTGCTGGTGGGTGATCGACTACAACCGGCAGTCGCTGGATGGTGTGGTGCGCGAAGGGCTGTACGACCGGATCGAGGCGATCTTCGCGGCCTTCGGCTGGAAGGTGGTGACGCTGAAATATGGCGCGCTGCAGCGCGCGGCGTTCGACGAGCCGGGCGGGCACCGGCTGCGCGACTGGATCGACAACTGCCCGAACGCGACCTACTCGGCGCTGATGTTTCGTGGTGGCGCGGCCTGGCGTGAGCGGCTGACCGACGAGATCGGCGACCAGGGGCCGACATCGGCGCTGCTGGAACGGCGGACCGATGCGCAACTGGCCGAACTGATGGCCAATCTCGGCGGGCACTGCATCCCGAGCCTTGTCGAGCAGTTCGAGGCGGCGACCTCGGACCAGCCGACGGTGTTCATCGCCTATACGGTGAAGGGCTGGGGCACGCCGCTCGCCGGGCACAAGGACAACCACGCCGGGCAGATGACCGGGGCGCAGATGGAAAGCCTGCGCAGCGCCATGAAGGTGCGCGAGGGGCATGAGTGGGAGAAGTTCGAGGGGCTGGGAGATGCCCGCGACCTCGAGCGCTTCCTCGCCAGCGTGCCGTTCAACACGGTGGAGACGCGGCGGCTGAGTTCGCCGCGGGTCGCGACGATCGGGCCGCAGTTCGTCGGGACGGGCGCGACTTCGACGCAGACGGCGTTCGGAAAGGTGCTGGACGCGGTCGCCAAGACCGACAGCGAGATGGCGAAGCGCATCGTCACCACTTCGCCCGATGTGACGGTGTCCACCAATCTCGGGACCTGGGTGAACCGGCGGCACCTGTTCGCCAACGAGGAACTGGCCGACGTCTTCCAGTCCGAGCAGATTCCCAGCGCGCAGAAGTGGCAGTTCAAGCCCGAAGGCCAGCATATCGAACTGGGCATCGCCGAGATGAACCTGTTCCTGCTGCTCGGCGCCGCGGGGCTCAGCCATTCGCTGTTCGGCGAGCGCCTGCTGCCGGTGGGCACGCTCTACGACCCTTTCATCTCGCGCGGCCTCGATGCCCTGAACTATGCCTGCTACCAGGACGCGCGCTTCCTGCTGGTGGCGACGCCATCTGGCGTGTCGCTGGCGGGCGAGGGTGGAGCGCACCAGTCGATTGCCTCACCGCTGATCGGCATGTCGCAGGACGGGCTCGCGAGCTTCGAGCCGGCGTTCGCCGACGAGCTCAGCGTCATCATGGACTGGGCCTTCGACTACATGCAGCGCGATGGCTCGGAACGCGCCGACCTCGCGGCATGGCCGCGCGACGTATCGGGTGGCTCTGTCTATCTCAGGCTGTCGACGCGCGTGCTGGAGCAGGTGCCGCGGACGATGGATTCGGCGCTCGCCGACGGCATCATCCGCGGCGCGTACTGGCTGCAGCCGCCGACGCCGGCGACCGAGGTGGTGATCGCCTACCAGGGCGTGCTGGCCGACCAGGCCATCGCGGCCGCCGGGATGATCGGCGGCGAACGCCGCAACGTGGCGGTTCTGGCAGTGACCTCGGCGGACCGGCTGAACGCGGGGTGGCATGGAAGCCAGCGGGCGCGGCGGCGGGGCGAGGCGCCGGCCACGAGCCACATCGAGCAATTGCTGGCAGAGGTGCCGCGGCATGCCGGACTGGTGACGGCGATCGACGGACATCCGGCGACGCTGAGCTGGCTCGGCGGCGTGGGCGGGCATCGCACGGTGTCACTGGGGGTCGAGCATTTCGGCCAGACGGGCAGTGTCACGGACCTCTACCGGCACTTCGGCATCGATGCCGAGGCGATCCGGACGGCAGCGCAGGGCTTTTTCGGCGGCCGGTGATTAAATGCCTACTGAATAGGCAGAGTATTCGTGCCGCGTAGTGAATAGACAAATGGCCGGGTGGACGCTTGCCAACCCTGCCGGTATTTGTCAGACATATGTCATTGGTCGTGCCGTCGGAGGGCGCGCGGCCGGAAACGGGCCGAAGGGGATGGGACGTCGCCGCCTTTCGACCCTAGCAGGGTGCGGTGACACGGGCGAGGCATGTGGCAAGCATGGCCGCCCGAGGGGCCGACGGGGACGTCAAAACAAGGCTCTGTATCAAGGAGGGAGCTTCATGAACGCGTTGCTGAAGTTTGTCGGCGTCGCTGCACTGGCTGCGGGTCTGACCGCGGTTCCGGCGCTGGCGCAGACAAAGCTGACGGTTCCGGGTGGTTCGACCACCGGTACCTATATGGACTACATGAAGACGGTGTATGCACGCGCCTCGGGCGCCGAGCTCCTCCAGGAGCCGCTCACCAGCTTCGACAACGAATATCAGCTGACGCCGCTCGCGGCCGAGAGCTGGTCGCAGTCGGAAGACGGCCTCACCTGGACCTTCACCCTGCGTGAGGGGATGAAGTGGAGCGACGGCGAGCCCGTGAAGGCGAGCGACTACGTGTTCGCGCTGCAGCACGCCGCCGAATCCGGCTACGACTTCGCCTGGTACTGGAGCTTTGCCGGCGGCATCAAGAACTGGGACGACGTGACGGCCGGCAAGGCCGACATCTCGACGCTCGGTCTTGCCGCCCCGGACGACCGGACGCTGCAGGTCACCACCGCTGCGCCCAAGCCCTACCTGCCGGGCGTGGTGTCGCTGTGGTACCCGGTGCCCAAGCACCAGTTCGACAAGTTCGGTGACGACTGGTCGACCAATGTCGAGAACGTCGTATCGAGCGGCCCCTTCCTGCTGCAGAGCTGGGAGAAGTCGAACAACTCGGTCGTGCTGACCAAGAACCCCGACTATAACGGCCCGTGGGTCGCGCAGGTCGATGAACTGACCATCGACCCGTCAGTCGGCCTGCCGGAAGTGGGCATGCCCGCCTTCCTCGCCGGCGACCTCGCCTACACCACGCTCAACGCCGGCCAGATTCCGGTGGTGCAGCAGCGCTTCCCCGACTCGATCCGCACCGAGGCCGTGTTCGCTACCTCGTACATCGCGTTCGACCTCGAGCAGGCGCCGTTCGACAATGCCGATGTGCGCAAGGCCCTCTACTACGCGGTCAACCGTGACGAGCTGACGGCCACCGTGCTGAAGGATATCGCCATCCCGGCGCGTTCGATCCTGGCACCGGGCTACCCTGGGTACTCCGATACCGTCGCGGCCCAGGCCGTGTTCGATCCGGAGAAGGCCAAGGAACTGATGGCCAAGGCCGGCTATCCGAACGGCGAAGGCTTCCCGACGATCGAGATCTGGTTCCGTGAGGAAGGCGGCTACAACGGCGCCATCCTGCCGCCGATGGCCCAGTACCTGCAGTCGCAGTTCAAGGAGATCCTCGGGATCACCATGAACATCAAGGTGATGCCGGGCAAGGACTGGATGGAGGGCATGCTCGCCCGCAAGAACAACATCTATCTTGCGCCCTACGAGTACGACTACCTCGATCCGTCGAACTTCTACGGCCTGTTCTACAATGGCGGCCGCCACAGCTACTTCGTGCCGGAGTACGACAAGCTCGTCGCCGAGGCGGACAAGAACCCGGACTGGGCGGAGCGCGTGAAGCTCTACGAACAGGCCGAGCAGGTGATGATCGACCAGGGCCTGATCGTCCCGCTGGTGCACCCGCTCATCACGGCTGCCGTCAGTGAAGACATCACCGGCCCCGGCGTGACGCCGAACTCGCGCGGCTTCACCCCGCTCGGCCGTATCGGCAACTTCCTCTACTCGCATATCAGCGTGAAGTAAGGACTGCCTCCGCTCCCCGGCCCACGGCCGGGGAGCATTTAGTCAGGCACCGCCAGGCGGTGAATGGCGGAGACGAGACTTCCCGGCCTGCTCTCCCCTGCGCTCAAATGTCAGACATATGTCATTCATGAAGCGCCTCCGGTGGGCTGTCCGGCACGACAGCGGCGTGCAGCCTGCGTTGCGCGAACGCGGACAGTCGGCTTCGGTAGCCGGCTGACCCAGACATCTGAAACCGGCTTCTCCGGCTCCGGCCGGGGCGCCCCGCCCGGGACAACGCATGAGTTTGGTAGAAATCAAGGGACTGAAGGTCAGCTTCCGCCAGCATGGCGGTGAAGTGGAAGCCGTGCGCGGCGTCGACCTCAGCCTCAAGGATGGCGAAAGCCTCGGCATCGTGGGCGAGTCCGGCTCGGGCAAGTCGGTGACGTGCCTGGCGCTGATGCGCCTCTTGGCCCCGACGGCGACCATCAAGGCCGACAAGCTGGAACTGGCCGGGGTGGACGTGCTCAAGGCGAAGAAGCGCGAGATGGCCGCCATCCGTGGCAGCGCCGCCGCGATGATCTTCCAGGACCCGGCGACGGCGTTCGATCCGGTCTTCACCATCGGCCACCAGATGGTCGAGACCATCCAGACGCATCGCGGCCTCTCCAAGAAGGTAGCGCTGGCCGAGGCCGAGCAGCTGCTGCTCAAGGTCGAAATCAAGAACGCCCGCGATGTGCTCGGCTACTACCCCCACCAGCTTTCCGGCGGCATGCTGCAGCGCGCGATGAGCGCGATGGCGCTGTCGTGCCGACCCAAGGTGCTGATCGCCGACGAGCCGACGACGGCGCTCGACGTGACCATCCAGGCCCAGATCCTGCAGCTCATCAAGGGCCTGCAGGCCGAGATGGGCATGGCGCTGATCATGATCACCCATGACCTCGGCGTGATCGCCGAGACGGTCGACCGGGTGGTCGTGATGTATGGCGGCAAGGTGATGGAAGAGGGCGCGGTCGAGGACATCTTCGACAACCCCAAGCACAGCTACACCCAGTCGCTGCTGGCCAGCCTGCGAGCGGGCGAGACCCGCAAGGTGGAGCAGGTGGAGTAGTAAAATGTGGAACCGGCGCTGGAACTCAAGAAG